>JBIIWK010000090.1:0-11216 GCA_044338955.1 Burkholderiaceae bacterium | reverse complement strand
AAACGAGGCGCTCTCGGGATCGTCGCTTTTAGAAAGCCTGGGGATCAAGACGAAATACGCGCCCCAGCCGACAATAAAAAAGCTAATTGCCGCTAACGGAAGCGCTGCAAGCGGCGACAAACCAAAGGCACTGAACAGCACGTAGGCAAGATAGGAGCCCGCAATCACAAGTTCGCCGTGCGCAAAGTTAACCACGCGCAACACGCCGTAGAGCAAACTTAAACTCAAGCCCAGTAAGGCATAGAGGCCTCCGACAATTATGCCGTTGACCAAGCCATTTATCATCAATGCAGTCATCGCGGCCTCAAGGAATAAAACGGCGCCACCGCGGACGTGCGCGCAACACGCTTCCGACAATGCCACGCGGCAAAAATAACACCAAGGCCATCACAGCCACACCCAAGATCAGCAGATTGACCAAAGGAAATCTACGCCACACCAACTCGTCGAGCCACGACATCGCAATCGCACCCACGATTGGCCCCGTGACCGTGCCTAGCCCCCCTGCCACAGCGTAAATCACTGTTTTGGTAGTCACTAAGGTGTTGAACGCCGTTTCAGTATCGACCACGTTGGTATACCAAGCCTCGACTCCGCCGCACAAGGCCGGAAAAAACGCCGCAAGCATCCAGCCCTTTAAGCGTACCCACCCAATATTGACGCCCATCATACTGGCGGCTTCGGGATCATCTCGCACAGCCTTGAGTGCTTTGCCTAAGCGCGAGCGCGACATCCATAACACGCTTGCGATCGCCAGCAACATCACCCCCATCATCAGAAAGAAGGCGTTCAAAGGTTCTGCACGACTACCAAGCTGCAGACCAAAGCTGCCGCCGGTCCACTCTTCGGGGAGGTTCGTAATAATCAAACGACAGATGGCGGCCAACGCAAGACTGACAATTGCAAAATAAATACCAGATAAACGTAGCGTCGGTGCAAACAACAAGCTCAGAATGACCCCTGCGACGCCAGCCATCGGCACAGCTGCGATGACGCTCCAGCCCAGTTTTTTGACTAGGATCGCTGTGGTGAACGCACCAATGCCATAAAAAGCGACATAGCCAAAGGGCATGTAACCCGAGAAGCCAGAGCTAATGTTAAAGGCCGTCGCCATCGTGATCCACATCATCATGTAGAAATGAAACGCGATGTTCAAACCAAAGTACGGCACCAGAGCAAAATAGGCGGTGACAATGACACCCAGGGTCGCTGCGAGTCGCCAAAATATCTTATCGCCTTGTTCGCGATCTTGTTGCGAAAGCGTGTGACTCAACACTGTTTTGTCTCCTGTCCTAACAATAGTGGCTTGAACGCTGTCATGCCTGCAGACCAAACACTGTGTGATTTAAAGCGGTCATCAATCCAGCCCCAATGCAGACAGATCAGGGTGCTGCCGATGAAACTCAGTGGCCGACTCAAATGCCTGCCCCAGCGAGAGTACCGTACGCTCAGCAAAAGGTTTACCAACAATCTGCAAGCTCACTGGCAGGCCCCGCACCAACCCTGCGGGTTGAGACAAGCCACAGAGCCCTAAATAATTTGCTGGTCGTGTCAGATAGCCAGGAATCGGCGAGGCCTCATCCACTTCAGCCACGGGCATTGCGGGGATCGCAGCACTTGGCAGCAACAAGGCATCATAGGGTTCAAACCATTCGACGAACGCACGGCGCAGTTCACGCATGGTGCGTAGCTCTTGGGCGTAGGCACCTGGCTCAAATGACTCGGCCGCCTGCATGCGCTGCCTGACCGCTGGCCCTAACAGCGCCGCAGCATCATTGACGTAGGGGCGATGCAAGGCATAGGCTTCAGACGCGATAATGCGGCCAGCATTTAAAGACAGATTGAAGTACCAATCAGGTAAACGCACCGGCACAATGGTTGCACCTAAGGATTCAAACACGCGTGCGGCCGCTTGCCACGCTGCAACCACACCGGGGTCCATAAAGGCGGGCAACTGATCGGCCGCCGGCAGCGCTAACTGCATACCCTTGACGCTGCGTGGCTCGCGCGCAAAGATGTCGAGCGGTTGATCAAGCGTGGTGGGATCTCTTGAGTCGGGTCCGACCAACGCATCCAATACCAAGGCGCAATCGCGAACGTTACGCCCCATGGGGCCAATCGAATCAAGCGTCCAGCTCAATAAGCCAGTACCGTGCAAGCTGATGCGACCAAACGTGACCTTCAGGCCCGTTATCCCGTTAAACGCCGAAGGGATCCGTACCGAACCCCCTGTGTCGCTGCCGATTCCGATCGGCGCATACCCAGCGGCCACCGCGACACCTGTCCCGCTTGACGAGCCACCTGGCACGCGATGTGTTTTAAGATCCCAAGGATTACGAGGCGTGCCCATCAAAGGGTTGGTGCCCCAGCCGCCGAAGGCAAACTCGGTCATGTGCAGCTTACCCAAGGGGACCATCCCAGCCTGCAATAAGCGCTCGACAGTTGCGCTCGTTTGCGTGGCGCGGCGCGTCACATAGTGTTTTGAACCAAGCGTGCAAATCTGGCCATCGATATCAAGCAAATCTTTTAATACCACCGGCAGGCCGTGTAAGGCGCCTAGCGGCAAACCTGAGGTACGCGCCTGGTCGGCGGCACGCGCCAAGGCACAGGCTTGGTCTGCATACACCTCGGTGAACGCATGCAAGGTCGCGTCTGCCTGACTGATGCGCCGCAGCAAATGTTGCGTGAGTTCAAGCGACGAAAGTTTGCCGGCTTTGAGCAGCGCAGCAAGCTCTGTTAATCCCATCCAAGACAAGGACATATCTAGGCTCCTGTGGTGATGCAATGTTATTGTTGTAGGTAAGCATTATGCACGAAGTTAGTGCATTCACTGAGAGCCTTGGGGTTTTCACCAACAAGATGGCTTGACTCTACTGACCCCCGCATGCAAAGCTTTAAAAATCACTACGGAGAACACTAACTATGCTGACCGCACGCACCAACGATGGCGTTGACCTTTGCTACGAAACCACCGGCTCAGGCGACCCGATTATTTTTGTTCATGAGTTTGCCGGGCACAAAGAAAGCTGGGAACCTCAGATTCGACATTTTGCGCGGCGTTATCAGTGCATCACATACAACGCACGTGGCTATCCACCTTCATCAGTGCCGCCCGAAGTGTCGTCATACTCGCAAAACCGCGCCGTGGCAGATATCGTGGCCGTGATGGATCACTTAAAGATCAAAAAGGCCCATATCGTTGGCTTATCGATGGGCGGCTTTGCGACTTTGCATTTCGGTTTGCAACACCCTGACCGCGCATTATCGTTAGTGGTGGCGGGCTGCGGCTATGGCGCCGAACTTGAACAGGGCGAGCAATTTCGCAAAGAGGCTGAGGCAAGCGCCAAGATGCTACTCGAACAAGGCATGAAAGCCTTTGTCGACAAGTACGCGTTTGGCCCCACCCGCTTGTCGTTTGAGCGCGCCGACCCGCGTGGCTTTGCAGAATTTATTCAACAGTTTTATGGTCATTCAGCGCTAGGCTCTGCCAACACGCAATTAGGCGTGCAGCGCGAACGGCCCTCGCTCTACAACTTGAAAGATCAACTGCAAAAACTAACCGTCCCAACCTTGATCATCAATGGCGACGAAGACTGGCCTTGTTTGAAGCCAGGGCTGATGCTGAAAGAAACCATCCCCTCTGCAGCGTTGGCGATTTTGCCTAACTGTGGACACACCATGAACATCGAGATGCCCAACGAGTTCAATCACGCGCTTGAGCAATTTTTGCAGCACGCAAGCAGCGGTCGCTGGCCTCAGCGCGACCCGCGCGCGATGGTGGCTTCGATTACAGGGATGAAATGACCTTGCCTCAAGACGCAACTCTCACAACCCTCGCCTCGCTAGACACCAACACGGTTTCTGACGCCTTAGATTTTATGGGTTTGCCCGGCGCCACCTATGGGCTGCGCCCTTTATGGAACTGCCCCAAGATTGTTGGGCGTGCGTCAACGATTCAGTTGGGCCCTAAAACGGGTACTGCGCCAACGGTGCATTTGATTTCACCTGTCATTGCCAGCGTCACCACCGATGATCGCGTCTTAGTCATCACGGGTGGCACTGAAGGGATTTCGTGTTGGGGTGACATCTTGGCGAATGCCGCCAAGATGAAAGGGATTCGCGGCTCGGTGATTGATGGCATGAGCCGCGATATTGAGGGTAGCGAATCCATCGACTACCCCGTGTATGGTCGTGGGCTGACGATGATCAGCGCGCGCAATCGCTTAGTACAAATCGCCTCAGGTACGCCGATTGTTGTGGCAGGTGTAACCGTGTGCGAAGATGACTATGTGATTGCAGACCGCTGCGGTACCGTCTTTGTGCCTGCAGCAAGAATTGACGAAGTGTTGGCATTAGCGCAACGCATCGCCTCACGCCAAGACGGCATGGTGCAAGCTGTACGTGCAGGGCAATCGGTTGAAGACGTGATGCACGACAAAAAGTTTGAGGCGATTAGGGCTTAACTGACACGGCAACGCTCAACGTTGCCGTGCTAGAAGTGGTACTACCCTGTCAAACCCACCGACAGCCCACCGCACACATAGAGCAATTGCCCTGTGATGTAACCGGCTTTGGGATCTAAGAACATGCAGATTGCATGCGCGACTTCGTCGGGGGCACCGAAGCGGCCGACTGGAACCGATGCCATGATTTTTTTAGTTTGTGGCAGGTCTGGGGGATTGCTATCCAAAAACAAATCAGTGGCAATCGGGCCCGGTGCAATTGCATTGACCGTAATGCCCTGATTGGCAGTCTCAAGCGCCCAGGTACGGGTCATGCCGACCAAGCCTGCTTTGGTACCACCGTAAACAGTGCGGCCATCTTTGCCCAGCATGGCGCGGCTGCTGAGGTTGACAATGCGACCGTATTTGTTGGCGCGCATCGCAGGTAGCACACCCTGCATCAACAGCAAAGGTGCCACCATGTTTAAAGCCACTGTTTCTTCGATTTGCTCAAGGGTCACGTCTTGAATTTTCGCTACGTGAATCATCGCAGCATTATTGACCAGACTCAAAATCTGTTTTTTAGCGGCCCAGTCGCCAATGGCTTCGCGCGTGCGCTTGGCATTACCCAAGTCAACCGATTCAAAAATCTCACCCGGCAATAATTGCTTAGGTGCGGTGCGGCTGAAGTTTAAAACCTCGTAGCCATCGCTCAGCAAACGCTCAACGACTGCACGACCAATGCCGCGGCTGCCGCCCGTCACTAAGGCTGTTGTTCCTTTCATGCTGTTGCTCCTTTCATGCTGTTGTTCCTTTCATTGTGCTTGGATTCCACGTTCTTTAATGAGCTTGCCCCACTTAGCGCGTTCGATATTTTCAAAAGCAGCCAAATCGGCGCCAAATAAATTGCCCGGCGTCGCGGCCAACTTGGCGTAAGCCTGTTCGACTTTTTCAGATTTCAATCCCGCACGCGCCGCTTCAATGAGCTTATCCATCACCGGCTGAGGGGTTCCTTTTGGCGCATAGATCGCAAACCAGGCGGTGACGTCAAACCCGGCAACACCCGACTCAGCAAAGGTGGGCAGCTGGTCGGCCAGTGGACTGCGTTGTGCCGAGGTCACCGCAATGCCGCGCACGCGCGAACCATCTTTGATGTGATTAATTGAACCGGGCAAGTTATCAAACAACAAGTCGATGTTGCCGCCTATCAAAGCAGGCATCGAGGCCGACACACCTTTGAAGGGTACGTGCAACAACTCAACGCCGGCCATCGCCTCAAAATAGGCGCCAGTCAGGTGTGGCGACGAACCGATCCCGGGGGTGCCGTAGGTGAGTTTTTTATCTTTCGCGTCGCGCGCAGCTTTAATCACATCAGCTAACGACTTCCAGGGTGAATTGGCAGCAACCACCAACACGTTAGGGGTGGTCGATACCAAGGCGATCGGCAGCAGGTCTTTACCTGGGTCAAACGTCATCTCGGTATACAAAAATTGATTAATGGACTGCGTTCCAATCGTGCCCAGACCGATCGTATAACCATCAGGTTTACTACGCACAACACCTGCTAAGCCCACGTTTCCGGCAGCACCTGGTTTGTTTTCAACCACAACGGTTTGTTTGAGGGTGGCTTCCATCGCTTGCGCGATTGAGCGGCCAAAAATATCAGCCGCGCCCGCTGCTGGATACGGCACAACTAAGGTGAGGGGCTTGTTTGGAAAATCTTGCGCTTGCGCCACGGGTGCGCCAACGGCCAACAAACCAGCTACGGCAAACGCCGAAAACAAAATACGACGAACAAAATGCGGGTGTTTCATGTTTCTCTCCGTGAACTCTCGCCTCATTGTGCGAGAAGGGCGTCAAACAATACGAGATTTTGGGCTGCGATCACGTTACCGTGCAGGCCGCTTCGCCAGAACGTCTTGCCTATCACGACCTGCTTTAAGGTAAGCAAGGTCTGTTCTTGACAAGGTATTCGTGCGAGTAATTCGTACTAATATAGTGACGGCTGTAAATATAGCAGTACAAACCAACGGGCACTTTGGCATGACAGCAACATCACAATTCTTTTCTGAGCGTATGGCGGTCTTAGCCAATACCCATGCCACTCACCCTGCACTGATCGACCGCGACACCCCGATTACCTTTGCGGCACTGCACCAACAGACCTTACAACTAGCCGGCAATATGGCAGCCATCGGCATCAAGGCGCACGACCGCGTTGCCGTCTGGCTACCCAACTGCACGGCTTGGGTACAAACCTTTTTAGCCTGCGCGCATCTGGGCGCAACGGTCTTAGCCGTCAATACGCGCTTTCGCAGCCAAGAGGTAGCCGACATTATTGGCCGTGGCAAAGCCGACTGGTTGGTGTTGTGGCCTGAGTTCAAAGGCATCGCCTTTGCTGACATGCTTGCTGATATCCCACAAGAGGTGCTGACGCGGCTGCGCGGCGTGCTGGCGATTGGCGAACCCGGCAGCGCCGCGATGACAGCGATCGCCGAGCGCGGACATGTCTTACACGCGTTTAGCGATTTACTGCAAAGCACCCACCCCGTGCCGCAAGCCTTTGGGCAGGCACCGGCACTGTGCTTTACCACCTCGGGCACCACCTCCCTACCAAAGTTTGTTGTGCATAATCAGCACAGCCTGATTGTTCACGCTGATTCAATGCAAAAGGCTTTTCACTACGACCAGACCAGCCGCATTCTGGCAAGTGCCCCCTTTTGTGGTGCCTTTGGATTTTCGACCCTAACGGGGGGCTTAGCCACTGGCTGCACGGTTGTGTGCGAGCCCGTCTCTGACACCCGCAGTACGCTTGAACAAATTCGTAAGCATCAGGTCACACACACCTACGCCAATAACGAATCCCTGTTAAAGCTCTTTGAAGCCGCCCCCTCGCCTGCCACGTTCGCAACTTGCAAACTGTTTGGCTTTGCCAGCTTTTCACCCGCCATCACCAATTTGCTTGAAGAAGCTGAGCGCAACAACGTCGCGCTCACCGGCTTGTACGGCTCAAGTGAATTACAGGCGCTGATGGCCGCGCAACCGCTTGACTCTTCACAAGGCGATGTCAGCGTGCGCTACCTATCGGGCGGGCGCTTAATCCATCCAGACGCGCGGGTACGCGTGCGCGATCCGGCGACCGGTCAGCTTGCACCGCATGGCGAATCAGGCGAAATCGAAATCAAATGCGCGAGCCAGATGTTGAGCTACCTCGACAACCCTGATGCCACCGCACAAGCCTATACGCCCGATCTCTTTTTCAAAACAGGCGACCTTGGCTACACCGTGAGCGACACGCAGTTTGTGTTTCAAACCCGCATGGGCGATTCGATGCGCTTGTCAGGGTTTTTAGTGAACCCAGCAGAGATCGAGCATGCGATCGAGGCACTGCCCGGCGTACAAGCGTGTCAAGTGGTTGGTGCCACACAGGGAACAAAAATCTTACCCGTGGCGTTCGTGATCTTGTACGCGGGCTCGCAAGCGGATCCCCTTCGCTGGGCCACCGAATGCAAACGCACCATGGCGGGCTATAAGGTACCCGTGCATTTTGAAGTGGTCAGCGAGTTTCCAACGATTCAAAGCGCAAACGCTGTCAAAATCTTAAAAAATAAACTGCGCGAAATGGCCAGTGAAATCCTTGCGAGAAAATCCTAAATGTTTAACCCCGACTCCTTACTCTTACCCTTTTTTGATGACAGTCATCGTCAACTACACGATGACTTACACAAGTGGTCTGCACAACGATTCACCAACCGCGTGCATCAAGGTAACGTCGATCAAACCTGCGTAGACCTCACACGCACGTTAGGTCAAGCGGGCTGGCTACGGTACTGTGTGCCGGCGCAGTATGGCGGTGCCTTGCCCGCGCTTGATTCACGCAGTCTGTGTTTGATCCGGCAAACTCTGAGCTACTACGATGGCTTAGCCGATTTTGCCTTTGTCATGGCAGGTTTAGGGAGCGGGCCGATCTCGTTATTTGGCTCAGACCATCTGAAAGAAAAATATCTACCCAAGGTCGCCACTGGCGAACTGATCGCAGCGTTTGCCTTGTCTGAACCTGACGCAGGCTCTGACGTTGCTGCCATGACGACACGCGCCACGCGTACGGCAACGGGCTATCGCCTCAATGGCGTTAAAACCTGGATCTCAAACGCGGATATCGCGGATTTTTATATTGTGTTTGCCCGCGTTGAGGGCGACGAGGCCGAAGGCGTCACTGCCTTTGTGGTGGATGCGACGACGCCTGGTTTAAGCGTCAGCGAGCGCTTTGACGTCATTGCGGCCCACCCGATTGGCAGCCTGACCTTCACTGACTGCGAGATCCCGGCTTCGCAACGCCTGGCCCAACCCGGCCAGGGTTTTAAAGTCGCCATGCAAAATCTTGATGTGTTCAGAGCCTCGGTGGGTGCCGCGGCCTTAGGCTTTGCCGAGGTCGCCCTGGATATGGGCATTCGTCGCGCCACCACTCGCCCAATGTTTGGCGCGATGTTGTCTGATTTACAAATGACACAGGGCGCCATTGGCGATATGTGCACAGAAATCGATGCGGCCACGCTGCTGATCTATCGCGCGGCCTGGGAGCGCGATGTCTTACAACGCCGCACCACAAAATCTGCAGCGATGGCTAAGATGTTTGCGACTGAAGCTGCCCAACGCGTGATCGACCGCTGCGTGCAGTTGCACGGTGGCTTAGGCGTCAAAGTCGGCCATCCGCTAGAAATGTTGTATCGTGAAATCAGAGCACTACGTATTTATGAAGGTGCAACCGAAGTACAACAAGTCATCATCGCACGCGAAACACTTAAAAATAAAACCTCAGGAGTCATTTGATGAACGGTTCAGAAGCTATGGTGCACACCCTTCTTGAGGGTGAAGTCGATGTCTGTTTTGCCAACCCCGGTACTTCTGAAATGCACTTTGTTTCAGCACTTGATCGTGCTCCGGGCATGCGTTGTGTGCTGGGCCTGTTTGAAGGTGTTGTAAGCGGTGCTGCGGATGGCTACTATCGCATGGCTGAAAAACCGGCTGCCACCCTTTTGCATCTGGGCCCAGGCCTGGGCAATGCTCTAGCCAACATCCACAATGCCAAGCGCGCGTATTCAGGCATGGTCAATATCGTGGGGCAACATGCACTCGATCATATCCATAACAATGCGCCGCTCAATTCTGATGTTGAAGCCGTTGCCCGCCCCATGTCAAACTGGGTCAAGACCACCATGTCGGCTAGCGCTGCGCCTCTAGATACTGCTGAGGCGATCTCGCAGGCGCGTAGCACCCCTGGCCGCATCGCCACACTCGTGTTGCCAGCTAACTGTGCTTGGGAGCCCTCTGACCCCGGCCACTATTCGACTGCGCCGGCACAAACTGCTGCTGCACCGTTAGCGGATACCGTGCTGGCCTTGGCCCGCTTGTTATCAGATCGCAAAACTGCCGAAGCCACCACGCTGCTGTTAGGTGGGCCTGCGCTGCGCGCCAACGCCGCAACGCTGGCAGGAAAAATTGCCGCCCACACCGGCTGTAAATTGGCCTCTGAGCCACGCAACCCACGTATGGAGCGTGGTCGCGGTCGGGTCAATATTGCACCCTTGCCTTTTCCGGTCGACGGCGCGGTCGCTGTGCTCAAAGATGCCAAGCATCTGGTGCTAGTCGGTAGCGCACCACCCGTGGCCTTTTTTGCGTATCCCAACAAGCCACGCATGATCAAGCAGCCTGATTGCGAGGTGCACACCTTGGCCACGCTCACGCATGACATCGAAGCTAGTCTGCAAGCACTGGTCGATGCCTTGGGTGCACAAAACGCCGCCCCAGCGCAATTCTCGACGGGCCCCATCATTACTGACTTGCCCACCGGCACGCCTTCGGTTGAACACTTTGGCGCCATCATCGCAGCCACCTTGCCCGAAAATGCCATCATGGTTGACGAAGCGGTGACCTCAGGTCGTCAGTTTGCCAAGACCTTGCCGCAGGCGGCACCACATGATTGCATCGACATCACAGGCGGCGCAATCGGCTGGGGCTTGTCTGCCGCGGTCGGCGCTGCAGTGGCCTGCCCTGATCGTAAAGTGTTTGCCTTTATTGGTGACGGCAGCGCAATGTATACCGTGCAAGCCCTCTGGACCATGGCACGCGAAAATCTTGATGTGACCGTCGTCATTTTTGCCAATCGTTCGTATCGCATTTTGCGTGGCGAGCTCGCCAACATGGGCGGCCCCGAAGCCGGTGAAAACGCCAAGCGCATGCTGGATCTGGATCGCCCATTTTTAGATTGGGTCTCGCTTGCAAAAGGACACGGCGTGGCAGGTACACAAGTCACGACTCTTGAAGGCTTTGCCAATGCGATGCGCATTGCGGCCAAAGAGAAAGGGCCGCGTTTAATTGAATTAGTGTTTTAAGACATTGACCCCGGCCTGTGCTCGAACTCGCTTTGTAACAATTCTGCTCAAGCGACGGATGGCGTAGGTGAGGTTTGATGTGTGAATTTCATACGCTCCAAACCTCGCGTTAACCGATTTGATTTGCAAACGGAATTATCGTAAATCGTCCAAAACGAATTTAATTTATCTTTTATAAGCCGAGACTAAAAATATGAAATGCTATTGCGTCGTGAATTTTCGTGAACCCCTCGAACTCATCGAGACCAAGACTCCTGAGCCGACTGGTACTGAGGTGCTGGTGCAAGTGCGCGCCGCCGGCGTATGCCACAGCGACATCCATTTTTGGGAAGGCGGTTACGACCTCGGTAACGGTCGTACGTTGTCACTAAAAGAGCGCGGC
>JBIIWK010000089.1:0-11232 GCA_044338955.1 Burkholderiaceae bacterium | reverse complement strand
TGCGCGCCAACAAGCCTGCGGCAATCACGTTGCGTGGGTTGCTGGTGTTGGTGCAACTTGTAATGGCCGCGATGATGACGGCGCCATCGGGCATCAGCCCGGGTTCGTTTTCAACCTTACCCGAGATCCCTTTAGCGGCGAGCTCTGAGGTTGGCACCCCCCGATGGGGGTTTGACGGGCCTGCGATCGTACGCACGACGCTTGCCAAGTCAAACTGTAATACGCGTTCGTATGCGGCGCCCTTTAGGCTATCGGCCCATAAGCCAGTTTGCTTGGCATAGGTTTCAACGAGTTTGATTTGCTGGTCTTCGCGGCCGGTCAAGCGCAGGTAGTCGATGGTTTGTTGGTCAATATAAAACATCGCGGCGGTGGCGCCGTACTCGGGTGTCATATTCGAGATGGTTGCGCGATCGCCCAGTGTTAGGTGGGGGACACCCTCGCCAAAAAACTCGAGGTAAGACGACACAACTTTTTGGTTGCGCAAAAACTGTGTCAGCGCTAGCACCATGTCGGTCGCCGTGATGCCAGACTTGAGTTTGCCAGTCAGTTCAACGCCGATAATCTCAGGTAAGCGCATCCACGAAGCACGACCCAGCATGACGCTTTCGGCTTCAAGGCCACCCACGCCAATGGCAATCACGCCTAGCGCATCAACGTGTGGTGTGTGGCTGTCAGTACCAACGAGCGTATCCGGAAACGCCACACCGTTGAGTGCGTGCACAACAGGCGACATTCTCTCTAAATTGATCTGATGCATGATGCCGTTTCCCGGGGGGATGACATCCACATTTTTAAACGTCTTTTTGGTCCAGTTAATAAAATGAAAACGATCTTCGTTGCGACGATCTTCGATCGCACGATTTTTTGCAAACGCATCAGGATCGAACCCGCCGCATTCAACCGCAAGAGAATGATCCACAATCAACTGTGTGGGCACCACCGGATTGACAAGCGCGGGATCACCACCTTGCGCAGCAATCGCGTCGCGCAGGCCGGCCAAGTCGACCAACGCTGTTTGCCCCAGAATATCGTGACACACCACACGTGCCGGAAACCACGGAAAATCCATATCGCTTCTACGCTCAATCAGTTGCTTGAGCGCTGCAGTGAGTAACTCAGGGTCGCAGCGACGCACCAGATTTTCAGCTAGTACGCGCGAGGTATACGGCAGCTTGCTATAGGCGCCCGGAGTGATGGCGTCGACGGCTGCTTGAGCGTCAAAGTAATCGAGTTTGGTTCCGGGCAGTGGCTTGCGATGTGCGCTATTCATGTGAACTCAGTCGGGTAGTGGTCGAAGGCAAAAGATGCGGTCTAAGGCGAAAAGTCATCCTTTGGTACAAAAGGCGTGCTCTCGTACTAAAGGAGGTTTGCCGGTGCAACAGATACGGATCAGAAACAGCAAGTACAGATTAGTTGCAAAGCTGACTTCAAGGCGGGTAAAACGGTGAGCCTTGCGGCTCACCTGTCTGGCTGACTGCTAATTATTTACGACGCGCGAGCGGCACAAATTTTTGATCATCGGGACCGGTGTAGTTGGCAGCAGGACGAATAATCTTGTTGTCAATACGTTGTTCAATAATGTGTGCAGCCCAGCCAGCTGTGCGTGCGATCACAAACAGCGGTGTAAACATCGCGGTCGGTACGCCCATCATGTGATACGAAACGGCCGAAAACCAGTCAAGGTTTGCAAACATTTTTTTCGAATCCCACATGACAGCTTCGATGCGGTCAGCGATATCAAACATTTTGGTAGTACCGGCTTTCTTTGATAAGCGCAGTGCCACGTCTTTGATGACCTTGTTGCGTGGGTCGGCGATCGTGTAAACGGGATGTCCAAAACCAATGACAACTTGTTTGGCTTCGACGCGCGCACGAATATCGGCCTCTGCTTCGTTTGGTGTTTCGTAGCGCTTTTGCACTTCGAAAGCCACTTCGTTGGCGCCACCGTGCTTGGGGCCGCGCAGTGCGCCAATGCCGCCGGCAATGGCCGAATACATGTCTGAGCCTGTGCCAGCGATCACGCGGCAGGTGAAGGTCGAGGCATTGAATTCGTGTTCAGCATACAAATTCAACGAGGTGTGCATCGCACGTACCCAGTCGGCGTTTGGTTTTTTGCCATGCAACAGGTGCAAGAAGTGTGCGCCGATTGAGTCGTCGTCGGTTTGCACATCAATGATGCGACCGTTGTGACTAAAGTGATACCAGTACAGCAGTGCCGAACCCAGGTTTGCCATTAAACGATCGGCAATATCGCGTGCGTCAGGGATGTTGTGATCTTCTTTCTCGGGCAGCATGCAGCCAAGCGCCGAGGCTGCAGTGCGCATGACATCCATGGGGTGGCTGGCTGCAGGCAGCGACTCGAGCACAGTCTGCAGTTGTGCAGGCAGGCCGCGCAAGTTGCGCAGTTTGTCTTTGTAAGCGGCCAATTCAGCCTTGTTAGGCAATTTACCGTGGATCAACAAATGAGCGATTTCTTCGAACTCGCTAGAGTCTGCAAAATCAAGCACATCGTAGCCGCGGTAGTGCAGGTCGTTGCCACTGCGGCCGACCGTGCATAAGGCCGTGTTGCCTGCGGTTACGCCAGACAGTGCGACTGATTTTTTAGGCTTGAACGTTGGGGGAGCCTCGGTAGGCGCAGCCACGACTGGTTTGGCCGTTGTTGCAGCGCTTTTCTTTACAGCTGATTTTTTAGTAGTTGCCATGGTAGTGATCCTTGATCAGATTATTTCGATTTGCCTTGGGCGAACAACACGTCGAGTTTGCCTTCAAACTCGTGGTAATTGATACGATCGTACAGTTCATCGCGTGTTTGCATCATGTCGATGACGTTACGCTGATGGCCATCGCGGCGAACCGCCTCGTAGACCGCCTCTGCAGCTTTGTTGGCAGCACGGAAGGCCGAAAGCGGATAAAGCACCATGCCAACACCGGCGGACTTCAATTCGTCTACGCTAAATAAAGGCGTTTTACCGAATTCGGTGATGTTTGCCAACAACGGCACGCCGGCTGCTTTGCCAAATTTTTCAAAGGTGGCCAGATCGTAAGCCGCTTCGGCAAAAATCGCATCGGCGCCAGCTTCGATGCAGGCTAGCGCGCGTTCAATCGCGGCGTCTACGCCGTGCGAGGCGATCGCATCGGTCCGAGCAATGATATAAAAACTGTCGTCGGTGCGTGCATCGACCGCAGCTTTGACGCGATCGCGCATTTCTTCGGTCGAGACGATTTCTTTACCTGGGCGATGGCCGCAGCGCTTGGCGCCAACTTGGTCTTCAATGTGACAGCCGGCTGCACCGAACTTGGTCAGGCTTTGAATGGTTCGAGCAATGTTAAAGGCCGAGGGACCAAAGCCGGTATCAATATCGACGATCAAAGGTGTGTCGCAAACATCGGTAATGCGACGCACGTCAGTGAGCACATCATCAAGCGTGTTGATGCCCAGATCAGGCAAGCCTAACGAGCCTGCCGCCACACCGCCACCCGACAAATAAATGGCTTTAAAGCCGGCGCGCTTCGCCAGCAAGGCGTGATGGGCGTTGATGGCACCAATGATTTGTAGGGGTTGCTCAGACGCCAGAGCAGCACGAAAACGCTCGCCGGCGGTCGCTTGTTTAGACATTTTTCTTCTCCGAAAACAGATAAAAAAAACGAACCCGTCAGACAGTGTCTGAGAGGGTTCGTTTTTAGGCGTACATAAAAAATTACTTCAAGAGGTGAGCAACGGCATCGCGCTCTTCGATTAGCTCTTTCAACGTTAAATCCATGCGCTCGCGTGAAAAGGCATCAATCTCGAGACCGGTTACGCGTTGATACTCGCCACCCTGGCAGGTGACAGGCACGCCGTACATGGTGCCTTCAGGAATGCCGTAGCTGCCATCCGAAGCAATGCCCATGGTGACCCACTTACCGTTTGTACCAAGCACCCAGTCGCGAATGTGATCAATGGCCGCGTTGGCTGCAGAGGCTGCCGACGATAAACCACGCGCTTCAATAATGGCCGCGCCGCGCTTGCCGACGGTTGGCAAGAACACATCGCGGTTCCAGGTTGAATCGTTAATCAGTTTTTCAACGCTTTGGCCGCCGATCGTGGCGAAGCGATAGTCGGCGTACATGGTCGGCGAGTGGTTGCCCCAAACGGCCAGCTTTTGAATGTCTGCAACAGGCTTGCCCATTTTTGCCGCAAGTTGTGACAAGGCGCGGTTGTGGTCAAGGCGCAGCATGGCGGTGAAGTTTTTGGCTGGCAGATCAGGAGCCGACTTCATGGCGATGTAAGCGTTGGTGTTGGCTGGATTGCCGACGACCAGTACTTTGACATTGCGGTGTGCGACTTCATTCAAAGCTTTGCCCTGTGCCGTGAAGATCGCAGCGTTGACGGCCAGCAAGTCGGCGCGTTCCATGCCAGGACCGCGGGGGCGCGAACCCACCAGCAGCGCGACTTCGACATCCTTGAACGCTTCGCGCGGGTCGCCATGGGCGGTCATGGATTGCAGCAACGGAAACGCGCAATCGTCGAGCTCCATCATGACGCCTTTCAACGCTTTTTGCGCTTTCTCGTCAGGGATTTCAAGCAATTGCAAGATGACAGGCTGATCCTTGCCCAGCATCTCGCCTGAGGCGATACGAAACAAGAGTGCATAGCCAATTTGGCCGGCAGCACCGGTGACCGCAACGCGCACGGCGGGTTTAGACATAGTTTTCTCCGAGAAGGCTGAATAAATTGCGACGATTTGAAACGAGGAAGGGCGTGAAATGCTTTGGTTAACTTGCAGTTTAGCTTTTTTGCCTCGACCCGATCCGCAGAGCTAGGGAGGCTGAATTTCAGAGCGCGATGCTAGAGCAAATCGTATGCGTAGTCAACCAATCATATATCTTATATAAGACAGAAGAGTTATGGACTTACGTGGCGGCTTGTGACACAATAGCCACATGCATTTGAAGAGCCCTAACGATGTCTGAGGCCTTAGCCCGCAAACTCTTGTCTGCACCGAGCACGACAGGCTCAGCGGCGTTTAGCCCCCTCTACCGACAAATTAAAGATTTGTTGGTGCAGGCGCTCGATCGCGGTGATTGGAAACCGGGCGAGGCCATCCCGAGCGAAACTGAATTAGCGCTGCGTTTTCAAGTGAGTCAGGGTACGGTGCGCAAGGCTGTCGACGAACTTGCTGCCGAAAACTTATTGCTGCGGCGCCAAGGCAAAGGGACCTTTGTCTCGACCCACCACGAGGCGCGTGTCCGCTTTCGATTCTTGCGACTCGCGCCCAACCAAGGCGAGGTCCAGCCAGCTGAAAGCCAGGTTCTTGATTGTCGTCGCGTGCGCGCCAGTGCCGAGATTGCTCGCGCCCTTGAGTTGAAGGGGGGCGATCCGGTGGTGGCGATTCGGCGTTTACTTTCGTTTGGCTCAGTGCCAACCGTGGTCGACGATATTTATTTACCGGGCGCGCTGTTTAAAGGTTTGAGCGCTGAGTTGCTCAACGGCTACCGCGGCCCGCTGTATGGTTTTTTTGAAACCGAATTTGGCATCAGTATGGTTCGCGCCGAAGAAAAAGTGCGTGCCGTCGGTGCTGACGCTGAAATCAGCACCCTGCTGGGGGTGTTGCAAGATACCCCTATACTGAAAGTGGATCGTATTTCGTTTACCTACGCCGACCGTCCGGTAGAATTACGCATGGGTCATTATGTGACTGATCGGTATCATTATCGTAACAGTTTGAATTAATTGAAGTAAATGAGTGATTTGAACCGATGGCTGACATCGGCGAGAATAGAGTGTTTATCCTAATTGATTGTTTTTTAAATCGAGGTCGTTATGTCTGACACAGCCCAAAAGCCGCGTCCTCAGTTTCGCAATATTAATGTGACTGATTTGATGCATTACCGTCTGCCCATGGCGGGCAAGGTTTCGATCCTTCATCGAATCAGTGGTGCCGCATTATTTTTGTGCTTGCCATTGCTAATCGCGCTGTTTGCCATGAGCTTTAGCTCAGAGGCTGGCTTTGCTTCGATGTCTAAAGTGACAGGCCATCCTTTAATGAAATTAATTTTGCTTGGCTTAATCTGGGGCTACTTGCACCACTTCTGTGCCGGCATTCGTTATCTTTTACTCGATTTGCATTTGGGCATCGATAAAGAATCTGCAGCAAAGAGTGCGAGTGCGGTCATGGGTGCAAGCCTGGCATTAACGGTTGTGTTTGGCCTTAAATTGTTCGGAGTCTGGTAATGGTCCCTGCTGAAAAAATTGGTACGAAGCGTTTGGTTGTCGGCGCCCACTACGGCACCGGCGAATACATTATCCAGCGCGTGACCGCCATCATTCTCGCGATTTATACGCTGGTCTTGCTCGTTGGGATTCTGACAATGTCAGGATTCACATACGCTGGCTGGAAAAATCTCTTTATCTTTACTTGTTTTGACATCCCTGTGGGCCAAGTGCTTGCCTCACTCGCGATGTTGTCGCTTGCCTGGCACGCTTGGATCGGCGTGCGTGATATCTGGATGGATTACGTCAAACCTGTAGGCATCCGTTTGTTTTTGCTAGTCCTCACTATCCTGTGGTTGGCTGGATCAGTCGTGTACTTCGTACACACCCTCTGGAGAAACTAAGCCGTGGTCGCTGTCAAATCATCTTTACCGCGCCGTCAGTTCGATGTCGTCGTCGTGGGGGCCGGCGGTGCCGGTATGCGTTGTTCGTTACAGCTCGCAAACGCAGGGCTTTCTGTTGCAGTGTTGTCTAAGGTGTTTCCAACCCGCTCGCACACCGTTGCAGCGCAGGGTGGTATTGGTGCCTCGTTGGGCAACATGAGCGAAGATAACTGGTACTGGCACATGTATGACACCGTCAAGGGGTCAGACTGGTTAGGCGACCAAGACGCGATTGAGTTTATGTGTCGCGAGGCGCCTAACGCCGTGTACGAACTCGAGCACATGGGTATGCCGTTTGACCGCAACGCCGATGGCACGATCTATCAGCGTCCATTCGGCGGCCATACCGCGAACTTTGGCGAAAAACCTGTGCAACGCGCTTGCGCAGCCGCCGACCGCACGGGTCACGCTTTGCTGCATACGCTTTATCAGCGCAACGTCGCTTCGCGCACACAATTTTTCGTTGAGTGGATGGCGCTTGATCTGATTCGTAATCAGGCGGGTGACGTGTTGGGCGTGACTGCGCTCGAGATGGAAACCGGCGAGATGTACATTTTTGAAGCCAAGACCACCGTGATCGCCACGGGTGGTGCTGGCCGAATCTGGGCAGCTTCGACCAACGCCTTCATTAACACAGGCGATGGGATGGGGATGGCTGCACGTGCTGGTGTCCCCATGATGGACATGGAGTTCTGGCAGTTTCACCCAACCGGTGTCGCCGGCGCGGGTGTGCTCATCACCGAAGGTGTTCGCGGTGAGGGGGGCATTTTGCTCAATAAAGACGGCGAGCGCTTCATGGAGCGCTATGCTCCAACACTCAAAGACTTGGCGCCGCGTGATTTTATTTCGCGCTGCATGGATCAAGAAATTAAAGAAGGGCGCGGTTGTGGCCCAGACGGCGCGTATGTGCATCTCAAGCTGGATCACTTGGGTGCTGATGTCATCAGCAAACGCTTGCCTTCGATTCTTGAAATCGGTCACAAGTTTGCCAACGTTGATGCGACCAAAGAGCCTATCCCAGTCGTGCCAACGATCCATTACCAAATGGGCGGTATCCCTTGTAATTACAACGGTCAGGTCACCACTTGGGATGGTAAGCAAACACATATTGTGAATGGTTTATATGCCATTGGCGAATGTTCGGCCACGTCAGTGCATGGCGCCAATCGCTTGGGTACCAACTCACTGCTCGATTTGATCGTGTTTGGTCGGGCGGCTGGCAACCATATCGTTGCCGCGCACCCCGAGCGTCAGCATGCGCACCAACCCTTGCCCCAAGAGTCGGTCGACTTTTCACTTGATCGTGTCAACAAACTCGAAACCCGCACCAAGGGCGAAAAAACCCAAGTGGTGGGCAATGAAATTCGTAACGCCATGCAGCAACACTGCGGTGTGTTCCGTACGCTGGCCTCGCTGAACGAAGGCGTACAAAAAATCGATGCTTTAGCCGAAAAAGTCGACAACATTGCGTACACCGACAAGTCAAAAGTGTTTAACACGGCGCGCATTGAAGCGCTCGAGTTGAGCAACATGATTGAAGTGGCGCGTTCAACGATTCATTCTGCAGCAGCGCGTACCGAAAGTCGTGGCGCCCATGCGCTCGATGATCATCCAACACGCGACGATGACAATTGGATTAAGCACACCTTGTGGTACTCAGAGGGCAACCGTCTGGATTACAAGCCTGTGCAAATGCAACCACTCACCGTCGAAAGCTTCCCGCCTAAGTCGCGTACCTTCTAAGACAAGTTACCTGGATACCTATCATGAGCACAAAACGCATCGTGAAGTTTGAAATTTACCGCTACGATCCTGATAAGGATGAGCGTCCCTATATGCAAAAGCTCGAAGTCGAGCTGCAACCAACTGACAAAATGCTGTTGGATGCCTTGATCCGCATCAAGATGGATGTTGATGACAGTTTGACTTTGCGTCGTTCTTGCCGTGAAGGCGTGTGCGGCTCAGATGCGATGAACATCAATGGTAAAAATGGTTTGGCTTGCACCACCAATATGCTCGAATTAACAGAGCCTGTTGTGCTGCGTCCCTTGCCGGGCTTGCCAGTCATTCGTGATCTGATCGTGGATATGACGCAATTCTTTAATCAATATCACTCGATCAAGCCTTACTTGATCAACGATACGCCTCCGCCCGAGAAAGAGCGTCTGCAGAGTCCCGAGGCGCGCGACGAACTCAACGGGCTTTACGAGTGCATTTTGTGCGCTTGCTGTTCAACATCGTGCCCCTCTTTCTGGTGGAACCCCGACAAGTTCGTTGGCCCCGCTGGCTTGCTGCAGGCGTATCGTTTTATTGCCGATACGCGCGATCATGCCACCGCTGAGCGTCTGGATAACCTTGAAGATCCATATCGCTTGTTCCGCTGCCATACCATCATGAATTGCGTGGACGTTTGCCCCAAGGGCTTGAATCCTTCATTGGCGATTGGCAAGATCAAAGAAATGCTTGTGCGTCGAACGGTTTAGACGGATGTCACGCGTATGAGCCAACTCACTGACATGGATCGCACTCGGCTGCGCTGGCGTGCCCGGCGTGGGTTGCTCGAAAATGACTTGATGCTGACCAAGTATCTAGACACTTACGAGGCTGCCCTGACTGATGTGGATGTCTCAGCGCTCACCCAGTTGTTTGAACTGGGTGACAACGAACTGTTAGACTTGTTGTTGGCACGTCTTGAGCCGTCGGGCGCGCTGGATCGCCCGGCTGTGCACGCGGTCTTGGCCAGTATTCGTGCGTTATGAACGTCATCAACATTCATCAAAAAAAAATTATCGAAGGAACAAAACATGAAACTGTCTGACAAAAAAGCTACGCTCTCGTTCTCTGACGGAAGCCCCTCATTCGACTTTCCGGTGTACGACGGTACGGTCGGCCCGCAGGTGATCGATATTCGTAAGCTGTATGGTCAAACAGGCATGTTTACGTACGACCCAGGTTTTTTGTCTACAGCGGCGTGTACGTCTGACATTACTTATATCGACGGCGACAAAGGCGAGTTGTTGTACCGCGGGTATCCAATCGAAGAGTTGGCGGTCAATTGCGATTTCATGGATATCAGCTACCTGATCCTCAACAGCGAGTTGCCGGACGCTAAGCAAAAGCTTGCCTTTGATTCATTGGTGACCAATCACACGATGGTCAACGAGCAGATGCAGTTTTTCCTGCGTGGCTTTCGTCGCGACGCGCACCCGATGGCCGTGTTGACCGGTTTGGTCGGTGCGATGTCCGCCTTCTATCACGACTCTAACGACATCACCAATCCGCACCATCGCCATGTCTCGGCGATTCGCTTGATTGCCAAGATGCCTACGCTCGTCGCAATGGCCTACAAATATTCACAAGGTCAGCCTTACATCTACCCGAAAAACAGCTTGTCATACACGGGTAATTTCTTGCGTATGATGTTCGCGACACCTTGCGAAGAGTACGTCGTCAACCCTGTTGTCGAGCGCGCACTTGACCGTATTTTTATCTTGCATGCTGATCACGAGCAAAATGCTTCAACCTCAACGGTGCGTTTGTGCGGTTCGTCAGGTACCAATCCTTTTGCGGCTATTGCTGCGGGCGTGGCCTGCTTGTGGGGCCCCTCACATGGCGGTGCCAACGAAGCTTGCCTGCAAATGCTTGAAGATCTGCAAGCAAGGGGTGGCATGGCCAAGGTTGGCGAGTTCATGGAACAAGTCAAAGACAAAAACTCTGGTGTTCGTTTGATGGGTTTCGGTCATCGCGTTTACAAAAACTACGATCCACGTGCAAAACTGATGCAGCAAACCTGCAAAGAGGTGTTGGCGGCTTTGGGTCTTGAAAACGATCCTCTTTTCAAACTCGCCATGGAAGTCGAGCGTATTGCGCTTGAAGATCCGTATTTCGTCGAGCGTAAGCTTTATCCAAACGTTGATTTCTACTCTGGCATTGTTCAGCGTGCAATTGGTGTGCCAACCGCGTTGTTTACGGCGATTTTTGCCTTGGCGCGTACCGTGGGCTGGATTGCGCAATGGAATGAAATGATCTCCGATCCAGAGTACAAAATCGGCCGTCCACGCCAGTTGTATCAGGGTGCAACTTCGCGCTCAGTGCCAAAGCGTAAATAAGTAGCTGGCGTCTGGCTTGGTTTGTGCGTCTTGTGCAAGCCAATCCTTATGAAATGACCCCATAAAGCCGGACATCTGTCCAGTCTTGTGGGGTTTTTCTTTTCAAGGCAGAGGCTTCTCCTGCCTGAAGATTTTTTCTTTGCAAGGCAGAAACTCTGCCTGCCTCAAGGTTTTTTCTGTTCAGACGGGCTTTTTGGAGTGTGCGGCTGAGCCGCACGCATGCAAAGGCGATCCACTACGCTCACATAATCAGTCATCTGGCTTAGCCTATTGTCGATTGCGTGTTGTTTCGTTCGCACAACGCTTATAAAAATAACCTTCAATAATCAAAGGCTATCAATATAAAAGCCGTGGGTTTACCGGCCCCATCGGGTTATAATTTACAGCCGGACTTTAAGGCTCAAAACAACTGCCTTCTGCCCGCTATCCGCAAATCGGTTTGGCCGAGTAAACGGAAGGTATTCCTGCATCGTAACGGGTGAAGCAC
>JBIIWK010000339.1:0-3230 GCA_044338955.1 Burkholderiaceae bacterium | reverse complement strand
GTTTAAGCCAAACGCGGATTACCGCTGGTGGCGAACTCGTGTGTATCGGTCACGGCGCCTTCATGATATTACCGGTGCCGGGCGGTAAAGTTTTGGACCCCATCCCGTGGGTCGAGACCAAACCGCCTGAAAATCCCTCGCTAGACCTGTCAACACTGACCGAAGACGAAGCCTGGGTGCTCAAGCGTGTTGAACAGGCCGTTGCTACCACGACACAACAGGGCGGTAATTTCGTCACGCATTTTTTAGGTCTGTATCCGGTCGCAAGTGAGGCCGGTGCGCACGTCGTGATCCAGAACGGTGCGCACATTGCTAACCGCGTCAAGCACGTGCAGGGTGGGATTGTGCTGGCCTTGGGTATGGAAACCGCCGCCGCCGCTTTAGGCGCAGACTGGCTGTTGTCGGGTGTCACCGCCACCTACATCAGCCCCGGAGAAGGCGAAACAATCTCGGCCACGTCTACCATTGTGCATCGTGGCCGCATGACTGCTGTCGTTAGCACGCAGGTGATGAACAGCACCGGGCGCAAAGCACTCGAAGTGATTACCACGCACGCGCGCAGGCCTGAATAGGCTCGAAGGCTCGCAGGCAGACGCATTCAGCGTTGGGCAATACGCTGTAGCAACAATGCGCATCCGAAATCTTGAAGCGAACGCCCGACATTGTTAAGACTGGTTTTCAGCGCGCTCTTGCGTCTTTTTATTTTTAGGCGCTTTATAGCGGTTGTAGCCCCAGAGGTACTGTTCAGGCATCTGCGCAATCATGGCTTCCATTTCTTGATTGATGATGGTCGCAGCGGCGATGTCGTCTTCGGGCAGAGGGTCGTCGAGCTTTTTATATTTCAGCGTGTAGCCTTGGCCGATGCGGTTGCGCTTTGCGCCCAAGATAAAAATCGTTGCGCCGGATAGCTTTTGCAAACGCTGCACAAGCGTCATGGTGTAGGCGGGTTTACCAAAAAAAGGTGCCCAAACACCATCCCCCTCAGCCGGAACCTGGTCCGGCAAAATCCCCACCGTATTGCCGCGCAATAGCGTTTTAACCAACGTACGCACACCCGTTTGATTGGCCGGCGCCATGGTGAGTTGAGCGCGCGATCGCATCGCGATGATCCAGTCTTGCAACCATTGCATTCGGGGCGGGCGGAACAGTACCGTTGAGCGATAGCGGCTGCTATACACGGGCCCCAGAAGTTCAAAACACCCTGCGTGGGGTGATAGCAATATCACGCCTTTACCTAGGGCTAAAGCTTCGTCAAACTGATGCCAGTTATCGCATGCCACCTTGCTATTCAAAAACGCATCATCACGTCGCGTCCACCAAAAAGGCATCTCATAGATCAATTGCCCAGAACTCAGCATGGCCGCGCGCAACGTGTGCGCGGTCGATTCTGGAAACGCAAGCTTGAGGTTTTCAGCCGCCCGACGCTTATAGCGCCCCGGCAGACGCCACATCAGCCAACCGGCGCACCAGCCAAGCGCCTGCAAGACGCTAAGAGGTAAGGATCCGACCAGCTTAAAGAGAAGAGTAGCCACCAGAGGGCCAAATTTGTTGAGCATACCGGATAGAATAACAAAACTGAGGCCTGATAGCCCGATGCAAGACTCGATTAAATATCACTTGCAGCTCACGAACCCATGTCTAGACATCAAAATAAGCCGTGGTCCTTCTTCGGCAATATTTCCAAAATCTCACACACTCCATTCTTACTTTTTTATCGCCCATGAAACTGACCGACCTTATTACCCCTGTTGCCTTAATCGATTTGCCCCGTATGCAACACAATATTGAACGGATGCAAGCGCAAGTCACGGGCTTAGGTGCGACTTTTAGGCCGCATGTCAAAACCTCAAAATGCGTTCAGGCGACTGAGGCGCAGATTCAAGCCGGCGCGCAAGGCATTACAGTATCCACGCTCAAAGAAGCCGAACAGTTTTTTGCTGCTGGGATTCGAGATATTTTATATGCCGTGGGCCTGGCACCCAATAAGCTTGCCGCGGCGGCCGCATTGATGCGCCAGGGCTGTGACTTAAAAGTGTTAACCGATAGCGTGCAGTCGGCGCAGGCGATTACCGCCTTTGGCAAAGAGCAGGGGGTTTGCTTTAAAGTGCTGATCGAGATTGATACAGACGATCACCGCTCGGGCATCAAACCAGAGTCAGGAACACTGTTAGCGGTGGCACTGGCGCTAGAGAGCCCAGCGTGCGAAATTGTGGGCGTTATGACCCATGCGGGGTCAAGCTACGATCTGAATACCCCCGAGGCTCTGATTGCGATGGCAGAACAAGAGCGCGCTGGCTGCGTACGCGCAGCAGAGCGTTTGCGACAGGCTGGCTTTGCTTGCCCGATTGTCAGCATCGGTTCAACACCAACGGCGCTATCCGCTAAAAATCTTGAGGGCGTGACCGAGGTGCGCGCAGGCGTATATGTCTTTTTTGACCTGGTGATGCACAACGTCGGCGTATGCACAAAAAATGAAATCGCGCTAAGCGTATTAACGAGTGTGATTGGTCATCAAGAAGAAAAAGGCTGGGCAATCGTTGACGCCGGCTGGATGGCCATGAGCCGCGACCGTGGCACACAAAAGCAAACGGCTGATTTCGGATATGGACAAGTCTGCGATCTAAGCGGGCAGGTGCTCGAGGGTTACACCATCAGCGGTGCCAATCAAGAGCACGGTATTGTTTCTCGTTCGGGTGAGCTTGATTTAGATATTGCTCAGCGATTTCCGATTGGTACGCAATTTAGAATTTTGCCCAATCACGCTTGCGCAACGGGTGCGCAATTTCCAGAATATCAGGCGCTTGACGCGCAGGGCGATGTCCAAACCTGGAGCCGTTTTTACGGCTGGTAGAGCAGACTAATTAAGCTATTAAGCAGACTAATTAAGCTGTTAAGCAGACTAATTAAGCTGTTAAGCGGGCTAATGAAGCTGTTAAAGCATGCTAATTAACTTGATTGAGCAGGCTAATTCAAATACCCGCTCTTTGATCAGCGCGGCTGAATTTAGCCATCGCGATGTGTACGAATTGAACCTTGCTTAGGTGCAGGGCACACTGCGCTCTTGTTTAAACAAGCAAGAGGTGCGATGTGTCTAAGCAGTTTCCAAAATCAATTTCTAAATTACCTGCTCTAAAGCGTCAGGCCGGGCAGGGCATGACCGAGTACATCATCATCGTGGCCTTAGTCGCGGTAGCTGCGATTGCGGTGTACCAATATTTAGGGCAAGTGTT
>JBIIWK010000382.1:0-3235 GCA_044338955.1 Burkholderiaceae bacterium | reverse complement strand
AGCTCTTCTCCGACGTCCTTGGCCAGTGTCCGCCTGAGTGAGGGTGGAGGCGGCGCGTTAGACGAGGATAAATGCCCGGCGGCACGCAAGGGGCGCGTACTCGCGTTTCTTGTCGTAGGTCGTGTTCGGCGTCGTGCGGCGGAGCACGCCTTGGCGCGCCGCCACGAGGCGGGCGACACGATCCTCCACGCGCCTGCACGCCTCCTCCACCGCCTCCTCCAGCAGCAGCTTCAAGCCGGCCTGGTATTCCGGCATGTCCGCGGTCCACGGGTTCAAGGCGGACACCTGAAGCGACACGCTCACGTCGGCGATGGTGCGCCGGGCGCTCTCCACAGCCTCGCGCGACACCTTGCCCGCCTTGGCACCAAACAGGACGCTGCCGAGGTTGGAAGCCATCACGGGGTGATCATACGCCTCCCGAAGGATGAGCGCCTCGACGTAGCGCGCCGCCTCCGGGCGCCCAGCGGTAGGGGTATCCAGCTGCGCCAGGTACGCGTCCGTGACCGCGTGCAGCGCCTCGGCGCTCGCGATGCCGAACACGGCAGCCGCCTCGGCGACGATGGCGGCCATTTTCTTGGTCACCTCGTCTGCGCCACGTTGTTCAGGACAAGAAGCAGGTCAGGCAGCGCTAGCACGCACCGAGCTTGTCGTTTGCATGGTCGCGCATGCGGTCCAGCAGCTCTGGGAACGACATGAGCTTCGCCTGGCTGATGCGGTGGAACGCAAACTCGAGCACATCTCGGCGGCGATGCTGTGAGGGCACCTCAGACAAGTACAAACGCGCCCAAGCGATCACACGCACCGCCGCGCTGGTCCGCAGCACGCCGTGGACGGGCGACAGCTCATACCACACGCGTTCGCACACCTCGCCGTCGCGCAGGGCGACAAACAGCTTGTACAACCCGCAATTTTTCACCTGGCAGTGCTGTGAGCGGCGAATCAGCGGACAATATGTGCGCAGGGCAACAGCGGCGGGACGCACGTAACCGTGGTTGAGCGCGTGCCAGGTTGGCGTGAACATCCAAAGATCGATGTCAGGATTCTCAGCAAGCACGTGCTTCATGTACAAGCAGTTGTTGTCCAGCACCCACATGCGTAGCTTACGCTCCTTGTCCAGCTCCTCCCGCGGCAGATCATACATGAGTTGGTTCTCTACAGCGCACAGTCCGGAGCGGCGTCAGCCTGGGGCCTTGCTCCCCGGAGAGCGCGCGGCGCGCGCACGCACCATGCGTAAGGCTGTCAACGACGGTCCCCTTGCCTGTGATGCCGTGAGTGCAGTTGCAAGCCGTCAGGCCAAACGACGAAAGCACGCCGCCCCTGATGTTGCCCGTCTTCACACAGCGCAGGTGGCTCGTGCCGCAGCTCCGGTCCTCCGGCCCGGCCGCCATAGGTGCGTTGCGCGTCTCCGTCGCCTTCACGGCAGCCTCGAAGCGCTCGTTTGCAGTGCCAAAGTAGGTTTTGCACACCGGCTTCACGCCGTCTTGCGCCTTGCCTGCGTACGCAAAGCGCGTCGCCTTGGCGTTGCCGTCGCCGCAGAGCATGAGCAGCGGCGAGCGCTCGTCCGTCTGCGTCAGGCCGGGCGCGAGCGGCGCCTTGCCGTCCTTGTCAGCCAGGCTGGAACACGGAGGGCAGTCCGCGAGCGCGTCCGTGGGCATGCCTTCTGCGCCCAGCCCCTGCGGCGTGCGCTGGAAGAGCCAGGCCCTGCGCGCGCGGGGGCCTCAACGCCCGCGCCCGCTCGCCCACAACTTGCACAACGCACCGAAAGTACTCCAAGTGCGCGTTGCTAATCTGCTCTTCGTTGGCCGCGCCACCAGCCACGACCTCCAGCGTTCCATCAAAGCCTGCGTGGGTGCGTGAAGCTGAGCGTCAGTTGACAGTAGGGTTACGCCGCGCCGCGCTGCGCCGCGCCTTCAGCGCTCTGCCCGTTTTGCAGGAGCAGCTGGTTGAAGAACTCCAGCACCGGCAGCATGAACCACAGCTGCGGATCTGTCGGGCTGGCGGGGAAGCAGTCGCACTCCTCCGCCTGCACGTTCCACGTCCCGCAAGCGTCGCAGCTGAGGCGCGGCACCGTGACCTCGTACCACGTCGTCATGTCCTGCACCTTCAAGCGGAACGTGCCCACGACGGTGGGCGGCTCGCCCGTGAGGCCCTGCACATAGCAGCAGTGGCGCGTCGCAGCGCAGTCGATGTACTCCTGCAGCAGCTCCTGCGTCTGGCGGCGGAGTTCCGCGCGGAACCCAGCAGCCCCGGCTGCGCCGAGCAGTAGGTTCGACGTTGCGCGCTCGCGCCGCTCGCCGAAAGCGGCAAACTTCTTCTCCTCGCGCTGTGAGCGCTGCGTCCCAGCGCCGGCGCGGACGCGCTCCTCCTCCTCGTCGTCGTGGCCGTGAGCGTCAGGGTCCACATCAGCACGGCCCGTGGCGGGGCGCGGCACCCGCCGCCAAGGCTGCGGAGCGCGCTCGTGGGGCTTACGCTCTGCAGCCGCAATAGCCGCAGATCGCGCCGCGGTGGCTGCGCTCGGACCGCGCGCCCACGGAGGAAGCATCCTGCCCGCCCTGCGCGCGCCGCTCAGGAGGAGCGGGCGTCGGGATGAGGGTGCACGCCTATATGCTAGTGTCCCCCTATTTTACTGGGACGTTTTATTGTGCCGACGCGCTGTAGCGCCCTCTCCCCCTGGGGTGACGTGGCAGAGAACCGGTTAGAAACGCAACGGCCTCGCGTACGGCGCTGAGAGACGCTGCGGGACGCGCTGCCTCGCGCGTCAAACAACATCTTCGCTTTACATACAACAAATTGCTTCCGGATCGCGCGGCCGCGGCGTCATCAAGGCGCCGGAGCGCAGGCGGCAGCGCAGCCAGGCCGGCGTGCATGCGCGGCAGCGCGCGCGTGGCGCGCCGCGTGCCTCACATGACCGCGCCGGAGCCCTCCTCGACCATCATCGCAGGCAGCATCGCCACCAGCGCGCCGCCTGCAGCCTTGAGCGCGGCCTTCTGGCGGCTGTAGAAGTGGTTCTTGACCGTGTTCTCCCCGCGGCTCATGAGGCGCGAGATCTCCGCCCAGCGGTTGCCCATGCGCGCCTGGTGCGCCATCAGCGCGCTTTCCTCCTCCTCGCTCCACGGCCCGCGGTTGAGGCCCGGCTTGATGTACATGTAGCGCTCGCGCGCCTGCTTGCCGGTGCGCCCGCAGCCCAGCGCCTTGCTGAGGCCCACCCAGTCGTGCTCGCCGTACGTGTTGATCA
>JBIIWK010000088.1:0-11306 GCA_044338955.1 Burkholderiaceae bacterium | reverse complement strand
CGTTGCTGATGTTGGTGGTGCGACTCAGTTGACATGGGGCTTGGGTTATTCATACAAGTTCACCAACCGCACCAACGTGTACGCAATCTACTCATACGTCAACAACTTCCAGGGTATCGCCGGTTTGTCAGGCAACACTGGTACTGTTGGTCTGCGTCACGCATTCTAAGCAACCGCTTAGAGTACAAGCTAACCTCGGTTAGCTTGGTGATGGTCCGAATGAAAACAGGTCACTCTTTGAGTGGCCTGTTTTTTTTGAAGGTGCTCTCAGCATAGGTTGCGTCTGCGGGTAAAAACCCTAGCTGCGGTGTATACTCCTAGAGTTTGTGCAACTGCCGAGATGTCTAGATGAATCTGCAACAATACTTTCCAGTTTTACTCTTCATCGTAGTGGGTAGCCTGATTGGCTTTGCCCTGATTGCGGCGGGTTCTTTGATTGGGCCGCACCGCCCCGATGCCCAAAAGCTATCGCCTTACGAGTGCGGCTTTGAAGCTTTTGGTGACTCTCGAATGAAGTTTGACGTGCGCTACTACCTCGTAGCGATTTTGTTCATCTTGTTCGATTTAGAGATTGCATTTTTGTTTCCGTGGGCGATCGCAAATAGCGCCGTCGGAATGGTTGGCTTCGTGACGGTCATGATCTTCTTAACGATCCTCACCGTTGGTTTCATCTACGAGTGGAAAAAAGGCGCGCTTGACTGGGAGTAAATCCCAACGATCAATGCGGCGAATATACACATGGCAATTGACGGCATTCTGAAGCAAGGTTTTGTCACCACTAGCGCTGACAAATTTATCAACTGGGCAAAAACAGGTTCGATGTGGCCAATGACGTTTGGCTTAGCTTGCTGTGCGGTCGAAATGATGCACGCGGGCGCGGCGCGTTACGACCTTGATCAGTTTGGGATCATTTTCCGACCGAGCCCACGTCAGTCTGATCTGATGATTGTGGCAGGCACGCTGTGTAACAAAATGGCACCTGCCTTGCGCAAGGTCTACGATCAAATGCCCGAGCCGCGCTGGGTGGTGTCGATGGGGTCGTGCGCCAATGGTGGTGGCTATTATCACTATTCGTATTCTGTGGTACGCGGCTGTGATCGTATTGTGCCGGTTGATGTCTATGTGCCAGGCTGCCCACCCACGGCAGAGGCCTTGGTGTATGGCCTGTTGCAAATGCAAAACAAAATTCGTCAAACCAATACCATCGCTCGTTAAATCAAGACGACGCACTCGCTCAGGCGTGTGCGTCGGATTAATCAGGCTTAAAAACACATGTCCAGGCTAGAAAACCTGCAGCAACAACTGGTGGCACTGCTCGGTGAGCAGGCTCAACTCACCTTGTCTACCGACGAAATCACGCTTGAAATTGCAGCTGAGCAGTGGGAAGCCACCTGTTTACGTTTGCGCGACGAACCCGCATTGCGTTTTGAGATGTGCGTCGATTTATGCGGTATTGACTACCTCACCTATGGTGCAGGGCGCGTTGGGCAAGCCCCTCAGTCAGCTTTGGCGCCTGCTGGGCGTTTTGCAGTGGTGGCGCATCTGATGTCGCTCACGCACAACTGGCGCTTGCGTATCCGCACCTATGCCGTTAACGGCGAGTTTCCGCTGATCAATTCTTTGGTCAATGTGTGGCCGAGTGTCAACTGGTTTGAGCGCGAAGCTTTCGATTTGTTTGGCATTGTGTTTGAAGGCCATCCTGATCTGCGTCGAATTCTGACTGATTATGGTTTTATCGGCCATCCGTTTCGCAAAGATTTTCCGGTGTATGGCAACGTCGAAATGCGTTACGACCCTGAGCAAGGCCGTGTGGTCTATCAACCTGTCACGATTGAGCCGCGCGAGATTATTCCGCGTGTGATTCGCGAAGACGGCTACGGAATAGGGCGCTAATCATGGCTGAAATTAAAAACTACACACTCAACTTTGGCCCACAGCACCCAGCTGCGCACGGTGTGCTGCGCTTGGTGCTTGAGTTAGACGGCGAAGTCATCCAGCGCGCTGATCCGCACATCGGTTTATTGCATCGCGCAACTGAGAAGTTGGCCGAGCACCGCACGTTTTTGCAAGCCTTGCCTTACATGGATCGTTTGGATTACGTTTCGATGATGTGTAACGAGCACGCGTATGTGCTTGCGATCGAAAAGCTGATGGGTGTGAAGCCGCCTTTGCGTGCGCAGTACATCCGCGTGATGTTCGACGAAATCACGCGCTTGCTCAACCACTTGATGTCGCTGGGTTCACACGCGCTTGACGTGGGTGCCATGGCGGTATTTTTGTACGCGTTTCGTGAGCGCGAAGATTTGATGGATTGCTACGAGGCGGTGTCGGGTGCGCGTTTACACGCGGCCTACTATCGTCCTGGTGGTGTGTATCGTGATTTGCCCGATTCAATGCCCCAGTACGGTAAAACCAGCCAGTACCGCACTGCCAAAGATTTCAAGATCATGAACGACGCCCGTTCGGGTTCGTTACTTGATTTTATTGAAGACTTTACCAATCGTTTTCCGGCCTGCGTAGACGAATACGAAACACTGTTGACCGACAATCGCATCTGGAAGCAACGTTTGGTGGGTATCGGTGTGGTTGATCCCGAGCGCGCCAAGGCTCTTGGCTTTAGCGGCCCGATGTTGCGTGGTTCGGGCGTGGCCTGGGATCTGCGCAAAATGCAGCCGTACGAAGTGTACGATCGCATGGAGTTTGATATACCCGTTGGTGTAAATGGTGACTCGTACGACCGTTATTTGGTGCGCGTGGCTGAGATGCGTGAAAGTAATCGCATCATTCAACAGTGTGTACAGTGGCTGCGTAGCAACCCAGGGCCTGTGATGCTCGATAACCACAAGGTCTCGCCGCCACAACGTACCGGCATGAAGTCAAACATGGAAGAACTCATCCATCACTTCAAGCTGTTTACCGAAGGCTTTAGCGTGCCTGCGGGTGAGGCCTATGCTTCGATCGAGCATCCTAAGGGTGAGTTTGGTATTTACATGGTGTCTGACGGCGCCAATAAACCTTATCGTTTAAAAATTCGTGCGCCTGGCTTTGTGCATTTACAGGCACTCGACGAAATGTCGCGTGGTCACATGATTGCTGATGCTGTGACCATCATCGGTACCCAAGATATTGTTTTTGGCGAGATCGACCGCTAATCGTTGCCTCATCGCTCATACCGGATTTAAAACATGTTGCTCTCTGAACAGGCTTACAAAAGAATTGACCGCGAGATCGCCAAGTATCCGGCTGATCAAAAGCAGTCTGCCATCATGGCGTCGCTTGCGATCGCGCAAGACGAGCAAGGCTGGGTGTCACCTGAGGTGATTCAGGATGTGGCCGACTATCTTGGTCAACCCGCCATCGCGGTGCAAGAAAACGCTACTTTTTACAATATGTTTGATGTGCGCCCGGTGGGCAAATTCAAGCTTACTGTTTGCACGAATTTGCCTTGTGCCTTGCGCGATGGCGAAAAAACCGCCGATTACCTGAAGACCAAGCTCGGTATTGGGTTTCGTGAGACGACCGCCGACGGTGTGTTCACCTTAGTTGAAGGTGAGTGCATGGGCGCCTGTGGTGATTCTCCTGTATTGATCGTCAATAACAAGCATATGTGTGTACGGATGGCGCCCGAAAAAATCGATGTCATGCTTGCTGAGTTGGCTGAAGCTGCGCGCGGGGATTCACAATGAGCACTTTGATGTCTGAAAAAACCGCAGCCATTCTGCAAAAGTATTCGCAGGGCTTGGTGGCAGCGCCCAATAATGATCTACCCGGTTCGATGGGTTTGCATGGCCGCCATCTTGGCCCGCAAATTATGGCCGATTTAGATGGTAACAACTGGCGTTTGGCCGATTACGTGAAGCGTGGCGGCTATGAAGCGTTGCGTAAGATTTTGACGCAAGGCATGACCCAAGAAGAAGTCATCGCTGAGGTCAAGGCCTCTGGGTTGCGTGGCCGTGGCGGTGCAGGGTTTCCGACTGGATTGAAATGGAGCTTCATGCCCCGTACGTTTCCGGGCCAAAAATATTTGGTGTGCAACTCTGACGAAGGCGAGCCGGGTACGTTTAAAGATCGCGATATTTTGCGCTTAAACCCGCACAGCGTGATTGAAGGCATGGCAATTGCTGCCTACGCGATGGGCATCTCAGTTGGCTATAACTACATCCACGGCGAAATCTTTGAGGTGTACGACCGTTTTGAAGAAGCGCTTGACGAAGCGCGCGCCGCTAGCATGCTCGGCAATAATATTTTAGGTTCGCCATTTAACTTTCAGTTGCATGCGTTTCATGGCTATGGCGCCTATATCTGTGGCGAAGAAACCGCGTTGCTTGAATCGCTTGAAGGTAAAAAAGGTCAGCCACGTTTCAAGCCGCCGTTTCCGGCAAGCTTTGGTTTGTACGGCAAGCCCACCACCATCAACAACACTGAGACCTTTGCCGCCGTACCGTGGATCATTCGCAATGGTGGCCCAGCGTATCTTGAGGTTGGCAAGCCTAATAACGGTGGCACCAAGTTATTTTCAATTACCGGTGACGTCGAGCGCCCCGGTAACTACGAAATCCCCTTGGGCACACCGTTTTCAAAGCTGTTAGAGCTTGCAGGTGGCATGCGTGGTGGCTCAACGCTTAAAGCGGTGATCCCTGGCGGCTCAAGCGCTCCGGTGATCCCAGGCAACATCATGATGGATACCACCATGGATTACGATGCGATCGCAAAAGCCGGCTCGATGCTGGGCTCGGGCGCCGTGATTGTCATGAACGATACGCGCTGCATGGTCAAGTCTTTGCTGCGCTTATCGTATTTTTATTTTGAAGAAAGCTGCGGGCAGTGCACCCCATGTCGCGAAGGCACGGGGTGGCTCTACCGCATGGTGAACCGCATCGAGCATGGTCAGGGTCGCCCTGAAGATCTCGATTTGCTGGATTCGGTTGCTGGCAACATCATGGGGCGCACGATTTGCGCCTTGGGTGATGCAGCGGCGATGCCAGTGCGTGGTTTCTTGAAGCATTATCGCGACGAATTTGCGTACCACATCGAGCATAAGCGCTGTGTGGTGGCCCCCTATCTTTAAGGTTTGGACAAAGTTATGGTTGAGTTAACCATCGACGGCAAGAAAGTCGAAGTGCAAGAAGGCAGTATGGTGATGCACGCCGCGCATAAGCTCGGTGTTTATGTACCGCACTTCTGTTATCACAAAAAATTGACGATTGCGGCCAACTGCCGCATGTGTTTGGTTGAGGTTGAGAAAGCCCCAAAGGCGATGCCAGCTTGCGCCACGCCTGTCACCAACGGCATGGTGGTACACACCTGCTCTGAGCGCGCCATCGCCGCTCAAAAAAGCGTCATGGAGTTTTTGCTCATCAATCATCCGCTTGATTGCCCCATTTGTGATCAGGGCGGCGAGTGCCAGTTGCAAGACGTAGCCGTTGGTTACGGTGGTTCAAGTTCGCGCTACCAAGAAGAAAAGCGCGTGGTGTTTCATAAAGACATCGGCCCCTTGGTGTCGGCCGAAGAGATGTCGCGCTGTATTCATTGCACGCGTTGTGTGCGCTTTGGACAAGAGATCGCGGGTGTGATGGAGCTTGGCATGGTTGGCCGTGGCGAGCACTCTGAGATCACCACCTTTGTTGGCCGCTCAGTTGAGTCTGAGTTGTCGGGCAACATGATTGATCTGTGCCCTGTGGGCGCATTGACTTCAAAGCCTTTTAGATACCAGGCCCGCACCTGGGAGCTCGCACGCCGCCGCGCGGTGTCGCCGCACGATAGCTTGGGTGCAAACTTGGTGGTACAGGTCAAGGGTGATCAAGTCATTCGCGTCGTGCCTTTCGAAAACGAAGATGTCAACGAGTGTTGGATTAGTGACCGCGATCGCTTTTCGTACGAAGGCTTGAACGTCGATCGCCTGACCAGCCCCATGATTAAGGCGGGTGACGGTCAGTGGCACGAGGCGTCGTGGTCAGATGCCTTGCAAGCCGTGGCGCAAGGTTTGATGCAAGTACGCGATGCCTCGGGTGCCGCACAGATTGGTGCGATCGCGAGTGAATACGCGACGCTTGAAGAAATGGCCTTGCTTGCACGCGTCACACGCGGCTTGGGCTCTGAGAATATCGATTTTCGTTTGCGCCAAACCGATTCAGGTTTTGACGCAGCACTGACGGGTGCGCCTTGGTTGGGCATGAACATCAACGCGCTCGACACACTTGACCGCGTGTTGGTGGTGGGTGCGTTCTTGCGTAAAGATCATCCACTCATGGCGCAACGTTTGCGCCAGGCTGTCAAGCGCGGCACACAGGTGTCGTCGGTCGATACGGCCGCTGATGATCCGCTTTTCAAGGTCACCGCGCGTGCAACGGCTTTACCAAGCGCCTTGGCAGATACGTTGGCTCAAGTCGCTGTTGCCTTGGCAAAAGCAAAGTCAGGCGAAATCCCTGCAGCGCTGTCTGCTGTTCAGCCAAGCGCTGCGGCAGAACAGATCGCGGCAAGTTTAGCCTCGGGCGAGCGCGTGGCAGTGTTGCTAGGCAGCACTGCGGTCAATGCACCCGATGCCTCGCGTATTGCAGCCCATGCACAGCTGATCGCACAATTGGCGGCAGGTCAGTTGGGCTTTTTAACCGCAGGTGCGAATACCGTTGGCGGCTATCTGGCGGGTGCTGTGCCTGTCAACGGCGGCAAAACAGCGGCGGCAATGTTTGCCGAGCCCCTCAAAGCCTATGTCGTATTGCATGCAGAGCCCTTGCTCGATGCCGATCAGGGTACACAAGCGCTTGCGGCGTTAAAGGCGGCACAGTTTGCCGTGGCGCTCACGCCTTATGCAACAGGTGCACGCGATTGGGCAAATGTGATGTTGCCGGTTTCGCCGTTTACTGAAACTTCGGGTACGTTTGTGAATGCGCAAGGTTTGGCGCAAAGTTTCAAGGGTACGGTTGCACCGCGTGGTCAAACTCGCCCTGGCTGGAAAGTCTTGCGCGTGCTTGGCAACGTGTTGCATTTAGCCGGCTTTGACGACGAGTCATCCGAGTCTGTGCGCGACGCAGTCTTGTCAGGTGGCGTAGCGGGGCGTTTATCCAATCAACTGCAGGGCGAGTTCAGCGCTGTAGCTGCAGGCAAGGCATCGAGTTCTAGTGCTTTACAGGGCCATGCGTCTTTAAACGGCCTGGCAGGTGGTGCTGCACAGCCTATTTCGACCGGCAGCGCTGCCATTCAACTCGAGCGCGTCACCGACGTACCAATCTTTCGTACCGACGCGATGGTACGTCGCGCGCAAGCCTTGCAAGAGACAGCCTCCTCGCGCGTACCTGTTGCACGCATGCATGCCACGACGCTCGCACAGTTGGGCGTAGCGCAAGGCACCCAGGTGCTGGTTAAAGCGGCAACAGGGCAGGTGGTGTTGGCTGCCGAGCAAGACAATACGCTGGCGCCAGGTGCCGTGCGGATTGCAGCGGGCTTTGAGCAAACCGCTGCCCTGGGCGGTGCTTTTGGACAACTTAGCGTGGAGCGTGCCTGATGCAATGGCTAAACGTTCTTGAAACGTACGGGGTCGACTTACTGGGCCCAACCGTATGGCTGGTGCTGTGGACGCTGGTCAAAATTTTGGTCATCGCAGTACCCATCATTTTGTGCGTCGCCTACCTGACTTACTGGGAACGCAAGATGATCGGCTTCATGCACGTGCGTCTAGGCCCAAATCGAGTGGGTTTCAAAGGTTTATTGCAACCTTTTGCTGATGTCTTCAAGCTGCTGACTAAAGAAGTGATCGTACCGAGTCAGGCCAATAAGATTTTGTTTATCTTGGCTCCTGTCGTGACCTTGATGCCAGCCTTGGCAGCATGGGCTGTGGTGCCCTTTGGCCCTGAACTTGTCTTGGCCAACGTCAATGCGGGTCTGTTGTACGTGATGGCGATCACCTCGATCGGGGTCTATGGCGTGATCGTCGCGGGCTGGGCTTCAAATTCTAAATATGCGTTTTTGGCATCGATGCGTGCATCAGCACAAATGTTGTCTTACGAACTCGCGATTGGTTTTGTTTTGGTGACCGTGCTGTTGGTATCGGGTAGCTTGAACATGAGCGAAATCGTCAATGTACAAACGCGCGGTTGGTTTGCCGATCACGGTATCAACTTCATGTCCTGGAACTGGTTGCCGCTGTTGCCTTTGTTTGTGATCTATGTGATCTCGGCCGTTGCCGAAACCAATCGTCATCCGTTTGACGTGGTTGAAGGCGAATCTGAAATCGTTGCAGGCCATATGGTTGAGTACTCAGGGATGGCGTTTGCGCTGTTTTTCTTGGGTGAATACGCCAACATGATTTTCTTATCATGTATGGCTGCGATTATGTTCTTAGGCGGCTGGGCCGCACCGATCGAACTTGCCCCACTAACTTGGGTGCCAGGCTGGTTGTGGTTAGGCCTTAAAACCTTCGTGGTGGTTTCTCTGTTCATCTGGTTTCGTGCGTCGTTTCCGCGTTACCGGTACGACCAGATCATGCGTCTGGGCTGGAAGATCTTCATCCCGCTCACGGGTGTGTGGCTGGTGGTGGTGGCGATCTGGATGCAGACGCCCTGGAACATCTGGAAATAAGCTCGGCTAGACAGAAAAGGCATGTATGGAAGCGATTAAAGATTTTTTTGGCAGTTTGATGCTGCTTGAGTTACTCAAAGGCATGAAGCTGACGGGTAAGTATTTTTTCAAGCGTAAGATCACTTTGCGGTATCCGCTTGAAAAAACACCACAGTCACCACGGTTTCGTGGCTTACACGCCTTGCGTCGCTATCCAAACGGCGAAGAGCGTTGCATTGCCTGCAAACTGTGCGAGGCCGTTTGCCCCGCCTTGGCGATTACGATCGAATCAGAACAGCGTGAAGATGGCTCGCGCCGTACAACACGTTATGACATCGATCTGACCAAATGTATTTTTTGCGGTTTTTGCGAAGAAAGCTGCCCAGTCGACTCAATCGTTGAAACGCATATTCACGAGTACCACGGTGAAAAACGCGGTGATTTGTACTTTACAAAAGACATGTTGTTGGCGGTGGGTGATCGCTACGAAGAAGACATCGCCCGCAATCGCGCAATTGACGCGCCTTACCGTTGATATGGCCGAGGCCTAAAAGAAATGATGTTTACAACTATTCTGTTCTACGTGTTGGCCTTGGTGTTGGTGGTGGCGGCGTTTCGTGTCATTACCGCGTCAAGCCCGGTCACTGCTGTGTTGCATTTAATTTTGGCGTTTGCAAATGCTGCCATGATTTGGATGCTACTGGGCGCTGAGTTTTTGGCCTTGTTGCTCGTGCTGGTCTACGTGGGCGCGGTGATGGTGTTGTTTTTGTTTGTCGTGATGATGCTTGATGTCAAGATGGAAGGGCTTCGCACCGAGATCAAAACCTATCTGCCTTTGGGCCTGATCGTTGGTTTGATTATGGTGGCCGAGATGTCGTTTGTGTTGGCAACGTCGTGGGGGCAGGTTGGCCCGGCCGCTGACATGGGAAGCGACTACAACAACGCTCGCACCTTGGGCGAGGCGATGTACACCGAATATGCCTATGCGGTCGAAATCGGTGCCGTGCTCTTGTTGGTCGGCATGATCGCTGCGATTTCGTTAACCCTGCGCAAACGTCGCGACGTGAAATATAACGATCCGGGTGCTTCGGTGCGTGTGCGTGCCAAAGATCGGGTGCGCTTGGTCAAGATGCCAAGTCAAGAGGCTGTAAACGCCAAAGGAGATCAGCCATGATGACCTTGACCCTGCCACACTTTTTAGTGCTGGGTGCCATTTTGTTTGCCATTGGCGTATTTGGGATTTTTTTGAATCGTCGCAACCTGATTGTGTTGCTGATGTCGGTTGAGTTAATGCTGTTAGCCGTCAATATGAACTTTGTGGCCTTTTCAACCTGGATGGGTGATGCGGCGGGGCAGGTGTTCGTGTTCTTTATTTTGACGGTTGCGGCCGCCGAGGCTGCAATTGGCCTGGCGATTTTAGTGCTGCTCTTCCGTAACCTCAACACCATTAACGTAGACGAACTTGATAGCCTGAAGGGCTGATCGGATCCCAGAATAATATGTTTAGCTCACCTTCTTTATATCTGACCATCGCGCTCGCGCCATTATTAGGTGCGATCCTTGCTGGTTTGTTTGGTACTGGGTTTTTGGGGCGTCAGGTTAGTCGTCGCAACTCGCATATCCTGACCATCGCGCTGGTGGCCGTCTCGGCCATCGGTTCTGTGTTGGTGCTCAAAGATGTGCTCAATGGCCACACCTTTGACGGTACCGTGTACACCTGGTCCTTATTGGGCGACGCGAAGCTAGAAATTGGTTTCTTGATTGATCCACTCTCAGCGCTCATGATGGTCGTGGTGACCTCTGTGTCGCTGATGGTTCATATCTACACGATTGGCTACATGTCTGAAGATCCAGGCTATCAGCGCTTCTTCGCCTACATCTCTTTGTTTACCTTCTCGATGCTGATGTTGGTCATGTCTAACAACATGGTGCAACTGTTCTTTGGTTGGGAAGCCGTGGGCCTGGTGTCGTATCTGCTGATTGGTTTTTGGTATACCAAGCCTACTGCGATTTTTGCCAACATGAAAGCGTTTTTGGTCAACCGTGTGGGTGACTTTGGTTTTGTACTTGGCATCGGCTTGCTGTTTGCTTACGCCGGTACGATGCATTACGGCGAAGTGTTTAAGCAAGCCGATAAGCTTGCAGCCTTAACTTTGCCGGGCACCGACTGGATGTTGTTGACAGTCGCTTGCATTTGTTTGTTTATCGGTGCGATGGGTAAATCAGCGCAAGTGCCTTTGCATACTTGGTTGCCAGACTCAATGGAAGGCCCAACACCTATTTCGGCACTGATCCACGCAGCCACCATGGTGACAGCGGGTATCTTTATGGTGGCGCGTTTTTCACCGCTCTTTGAACTGTCAAATACCGCGCTCTCGTTCATCATTGTAATTGGCGCAGTGGGCGCGCTGTTCTTAGGCATTTTGGGCATCATCCAAAACGACATCAAGCGTGTCGTGGCGTACTCAACCTTGTCACAACTGGGTTATATGACGGTTGCTCTGGGCGCATCAGCGTATTCAGTGGCCATCTTTCACTTGATGACACATGCCTTCTTTAAAGCCTTGTTGTTCTTGGGTGCGGGGTCGGTGATTATCGGTATGCACCACGATCAAGATATTCGCAATATGGGTGGTTTGCGCAAGTACATGCCCATCACGTGGATCACCTTCTTGATTGGCACGCTGGCCTTGGTCGGTACGCCGTTTTTCTCGGGCTTCTACTCAAAAGAGCACATCATCGAAGCAGCGGGT
>JBIIWK010000338.1:0-3262 GCA_044338955.1 Burkholderiaceae bacterium | reverse complement strand
CGGTACGTTGGGTATTTTGATTCCCCCCTCCATCGTGATGGTGCTGTATGCGGCCCTGGTTGAAGAGTCAGTGGGTCGCTTGTTTATTGCGGGGATTTTGCCTGGCTTGCTGATGAGTCTGGTATTCATGATTTACATCGCCGTCATCGTGTATAGGGATCCATCAATCGCGCCTGTGCCTGATGCAAAACTGAAAGAGGCGTCCGAGCTTCTGTCGGGTAAGTCCAATCCTCTTTGGGATGTGATGCCGATTGTGTCTCTCTTGGTATTGGTGCTGGGTGGCATTTACTCTGGCTTGACCACTCCAACCGAAGCCGCTGCTGTGGGGGCGGCGGGTGCCCTAGTGCTGGCAGCGGGCTATCGCAAGCTGACTTGGCCGGTGTTGCGTGACTCGGTCATGTCAACGGTGAAGACCACCTGTATGGTCTCGATGATTATTATTGGCGCGCAGATTTTGTCGACGGCGTTGACGTTTTCGGGTGTGAGCCGCGAGATTAGTGAGTGGATCGTCGGTCTTGGCCTCAGTAAGTGGGAGTTCTTTTTAATCTTGGTCGTGCTGTACATCATCCTCGGTTGTTTTGTGGATGGGATCTCGATGATCTACATGACCTTGCCCGTGCTCTTGCCTGTGATCAAGATTTTTGGTTTTGATTTGATCTGGTTGGGTGTCATTATTACGATCTTGATTGAACTTGGGCAGATCACACCACCCGTTGGGTTGAATCTGTTTACGATTCATGGCATCTCGGGCGGCGCAAAGTTTTCAGAGATCGTTGCGGGCTCAACACCGTACGTGTTTTTGATGTTGATCGTGATTGCGATCTTGACGGTTTATCCAGAGATCGTGACCTGGTTACCTGAGACGATGCGAGGTAAATAGCTTCATTTCGAGTCGAAACCATCTGAAACAGGTGAGGCTCGGCTCGAAACATTATTGAAATGAGTGGCGTGAGACGATGTGTTTGCGTAACAACACAGGAGTTCACGCCATGAAATACACTTCAGCACGTTCATTGATCGCAGGTTTAGGCTTCACACTCATCGCAGCAAGCGCCGCGGCGCAAACGAGCGTGGGTCAACCCACACAACCCTCAGCAACACAGCCGCCAGCAAGCCAAACAGCCCCGGTTGCACCAATACCAGGAATGGGGCCAGGCTCAGCGAATTCAGACATGCGCTCGCAGATGCAGCAAGGCGCTGGCCCGCATGGCGGCATGCATCGCCATCATCAGGCTGCAGCGAAAGGTGGTAGCGAAGGCCCGATGGGGCAAATCCCACAAGCTGTGATTGATCAACTCGCCTTGGCGCCAGCCCAACAGGCGCAGTTCGATACAGCGCAGGCTGCGCGTAAAGAGTTACAGGCCACTAAACAGTCGCTGCGGGCTGAGCAGCGTAAAGCGATGCAAGAGCAGTTGACAAAAGACATCGTTGATCCAAGAGCTGTCATGGCTCAACAAAAGACCATGCGCACCACCATGGAAGCCAAAATGGAAGTCGTGCAGCAACAGTGGCTGGCCTTCTGGGATGGCTTGTCAGCGCCACAAAAAACGACGCTTTCAAACTATATGAAGTCTAAGCATGCTGCGCATACGCAGAAAAAGCCTGGAGCTGCGAAGGGCTGATGCCGCAATAGCTTAAGCGAAAGTCTCAGCGTCTGGTGCAATTGAACTGAGCCTAATAGTCAGGCGCTGATCTCAAGCCGTCTTGGCTCGAGAACAGCGCTTCAAAGCCAAATTTCTTAGGCATGCGCCTTGGCTGCTGCGACGGTGTCTGACCAGTCAGGTACGTCGACACCTGCAGCTGCGATTTCCATCGACACCATGGTGTAGTAACCGACAACGCATACGAGATCAGAATACTGCTGGTCGCTCAGAAGTGTTTTGGCACGCTTAAACGCGGATGCGCTGACGCGCTTTGTAGAAAGCAGTTCGGTGACGAAGTCGTAAATGATATCTTCATCAGCCTGCAGGCCTGCAGGTTTACCGCCCCGTGGTAACGCGTCGACCACCGCAGGCGAGACGCCGTCTCTGACCGCCCACTTGCTGTGTAAGCCCCATTCGAATTGAGACTCCATGTGACGCGCTGTGAGCAAAATCGCAAATTCATTTAAGCGAGCGGGTAGTGAGGATTCATTGCGAAAAAAATTACTGACAGGCGTGACGACCGCTGCAAACTTAGGCGAGCGCAAGGTCATCCAGTGATGTTTGGGCAAGTCAGTTAATTGTGCTTGCCAACCTGAGCGATAGAGGTTCATCACCGCTTGTTGTTCGGGCGTGAGATCCTCAGGGGCGATTGGGGTAAAGCGTAGAGGTTCGAGTGAAGCGGTCGACATGGAGGTTTCCTTTGTAGAGACAGGCTAAGATGTAAAAAGCACGAGCTGCCAGCAAGTGAAAAGCGGTGACTCGGCATCAATAAAAAGACGTTGGATTAAATACTAGCCCATAACAACAAGGAGCATATATGGTTATCACCGACGCACAGGTTCACCTCTGGGAGGCCCACCGCCCTGATCGCCCTTGGATGCCCGAAGATGTTGGGCACACCGTGATCATCGCCGGAGAGGGTGCGCGACCGCACCGCGAAAAGCCTTTCGAAGCAGCAGAAATGACAGAGTTGATGGATGCAACAGGTGTGTCGCGCGCGATCATCGTGCCGCCTTCAATGGTTGGAAGTAAAAATCTGACCGCTCTTGAAGCGGTGCAAAATTACCCTGGTCGTTATGGCATTATGGGGCGCTTTGATCCCGAGGATCCAAACGCACGCGGTTTGCTTGAAACCTGGCTCACACAACCAGGCATGCTTGGTATTCGTATGACGTTTCACAAAGCGAAGTGGTCACGCTGGCTTGCCGATAGTTCACTCGACTGGTTTTGGGCCGGTTGTGAGCGTCTTGGGATTCCGGTGATGGTGCTGATGTCTGAGCAACTCGATGTGCTGGATCGTCTTGCAACGCGTTATCCAGATTTGAAACTTATTTTGGATCATATGGGCCGCAAAAGTGCCTTGCGCGACGATGCCTGTTTTGCCGATCTCGACATTATGCTCAGGCTGGCGCGACATAAAAATCTTTCTGTGAAGGTGACGTCTGCGCCAGGCTACAGCACGCACCCTTATCCTTTTAAAAACATTCAGCCTTATCTGCAACGCATCATTGAAGGGTTTGGCCCAGAGCGCTCGATGTGGGGCTCGGATGTCTCGCGGCTGCCTTGCACCTATGCGCAGTGCGTGAGCCTGTTCACCGAAGAGATGCGCTTTTTAAAAG
>JBIIWK010000393.1:0-3263 GCA_044338955.1 Burkholderiaceae bacterium | reverse complement strand
CCACGGTCGTGTTAACGGTGCCGATAGACAGTGTGCTGGCGTTGGTAAACGCGATGTTACCGGTGCCGGTAGCGGCAGCCAGGGTCGTGACTTGGTTACCGGTAGCCGTGTTTAACACGTAGTTTGCACCGCTGCCATTGAGTAGCAATTCGGTAGCGACCAGATTACCGCTGCCACTGACCGTTTTTGCGGTCGCCGCGTTCAGGGTAATTCTTTGCGCCGTCACATTGCCACTGAGCGTGATGTTGTCGCTACTGGTCATGCTAACGTTGCCGCCCGTGCTCTGGTTTTGCGTACCCGACGCCACGCTGATCGCATTGCCGATATAAGTCTGGTCGCCCGTCGTAGTCACGCCATTGAGGGTGATGTTGGCCTGACTACCATTGTTGTAGGTGCCGTAGCGGGACGCATCAACGGACAACGAACCCAGATAATTACCGCCCGCATTCGACGCCACTACCGAAACCGCGCCCGCATTGTGAATCCAGTAGTCCACCGTCGCGCCGTTGGTGGTGTTGCTCTCGACTGCCCCTGTATTGGGACTGGTATTGATCGTCAGACTACGAGCGGCCACACCCGACGAGACCCCCGTACCGGCGATAGTGACGCTGCCCGCCGTACCAGTAGCCGAGGTCGACACGGCCTGCCAGGTGTCGATGGTGGTGTTACTCGCCAGGCGCACATCGCCGGTTAGGGTGACTGCGCCACGCTCGGTACTGATGTTGCCATTGAGCGTGACGACGCCGCCCTCGACGCTGACACTATTTGTTCCGGTGGACACAAAACTGAGCGCTGGCAGTGTGATCGCACCGGCAGTGCCGCCAGCACCAGCATTCGCTTTGATAGTCAGCCCGCCTTGCGTCAACGTCGCTTTGCTGGTGGTGCCGTACAGGTTGACGCTGCCGGCACTCTTGCCGGCACCACTGGTCGAGGTATCAATCGACAGCGTCGACACGGCGGAATAACCATAAAGATTTGTGCCATCAAACAGCACATCTCCACCATTGACGGTACTGCTCTGGTTGGTGTCGATGATGACCGTATAACCGATTGCGGTGTTACCGGTCGAGGTGAAATTGCCAGCCAAATTGTAGCTGCCGGAAAGTAGAATCTGGCCATCGACACCCGCTGCGCCTTTTGATGAAACCAGATTCAGCCCCGACAAATACGACCCACCTGCATTCGAGCTTGATACGTAATTATCGATGGCGCCGCCCGACGTGGTCGATGAGCTTGAATCGATCGTCAGCGTGTAACCCGACGCCACCGCGCTGACTGCTCCACCATAAAGTACGATCGTGCCGGCAGCGCCGGTTGAGGTCGCATTGCTCGTGTCGTCGGCGTTACTGTCGATGCGCAGCGATTTCATCAGTTTGATGCCGCTGCCTGAGGAGAGTGAGATGCTCCCGCCATTGGTCAGAATGTCGGCATTCAGTTGAATGGTGCCCGCGGACAGGCTGTAGCTACCAGTGCCAAGCGCCACACCATCGACCTGTACCGTGCGCGAGCCGGCGTTCAGATTCCAATTACGATTACTCGCCGAAAAATTGACTGCGCTTGCATTGAGCGTCAACAGTGATCCAGTATCAGAAAAACTCAGATCATCGGCACCGCTAACATCAATTGCAACCGTTTGTGCCCGGTTAGTAGAAGATAGGCCGACCAGTACCGATTTAAAATGTTCTGCGTCCAGCTCGCGAAGATCAATATTGCCCGTCACGGTAGACACGTTCAAACTGTTGTCGAGCACCGCGGCAGCACTGCCCTTGGCAATTTCAATGTCGGTAATACTCGCCGTCCCCAATGCATAACTGCTCGACAGGGACACATTACCGGCTGTGATCTCGGCCAGATTATCTTTTGTATTGGCCCCATAGATCGATCGGCCCGTGCCATCACCTGCGCCCGCCGTCGCGATCGCCAGCGTGGCGCCACCCACCTTGATGGCATTGGTATCGAGGCTGACCTGACCGCTCAGCGCTGACAGCGACAGACTTCTGTTTGCGATACTGAGATCAATACCCGTGGGATTGGTGACGGCGTAATTGGCAAAAGAAGTGCTGCCATTGGTAATGCCAGAGACCAGCATTGCGGTACTGGCGTTGGACACATAATCAATATGGTCACCGTTAGACCACCACACATGATGGTCGCCAGCAACGGCATAATTGGACAGCGTGATTTGGCTAAATGCTGAATCCACCACTCGAGCGTTGGTCGAGCCGCCGGTGTTGGACAAAGTTAGGGTATAGCTGTTGCCAGCGGAAGATGCCCCGAGATCCAGCGGGGCCGCCGTGGTGCCCAGAGTCGGACCGCTCAGGGTGATGTTATAGGCCTTGATATCCGCCACATCATCGGGCTGCGCGCTGGTCATAGACGAACTTGCTGTGGCAGTAAAATTTGCCGAGTACGAGGTCATGCCCCAATACTGTTTGTAATAAGTCCCGACCCCGCCGTAGTAGTAATACACCGGCGCACCCATGTCGATTGCATTATTAGCAAACGTCATTCTTGGGGCCGACAAGGTGAGATTGGTCGGAAACACGCTCGGGTCGATGCCGAGCGTCTGACCGACGCCGGTGCCAGGATAGGTACCAATAGTTCCGGCCACGCCGCCGGTCTTGATATCATCAGCTGCAACCGTCAATACACCGTTGGCGTTGGTATTGAGCAGCACATGACCGGTGCCGCCCTGATCACCCATGATCTGGATGTTCTGCGTCTGGCTGGCCTGGCTGCCCAGCGTAATATTCAAGCCCGAGAAATTCTGTACGCCGATCTCATTGATATAAGAACTGCCCACGCTATTGGACAGGTACAGCGTCTTGGCGGTATTGACAAAATTTTTCGTACTCAAGACGGCGTCGGTGAGCAGGCCGTATGGATCAGCGGGACCAGAAATTTTTAAGGGTGCCGCTGCGCTGCCGATATTTTGCGCAGCGAGTGTCAGATCGGTTGAGGTGATGATATCGGCAACTGCTGCGTTGGTATTACCCGTGGTAATACTGCCCGACCCACTATAAAATCGCGTCGAACGCGTGGTGTAGTAAAGCGAACCGGTATTACTGTAATGACGATTGGAATCTGTCAGCGCCGTAAACCCATACGTCACTGCCTGCGCGCTATTATTGGGCAAACTTATATCGCCGTTGACGGCAATATCAAGCAAGCCAGTACCGGTGTTCACGAAACTACCTGTACTCATCGAAAAATTTTGCCCTTTGGCAGAGACACTGTCATAGGCGCCCGAGACCGACCCCACA
>JBIIWK010000087.1:0-11349 GCA_044338955.1 Burkholderiaceae bacterium | reverse complement strand
TGTCCAACGCATAGCCTCGGCGCGTTGTGTGGATACGTGCATCCAAAATGCTGAGGTTACGACTGCCGAAGAAGCTGCAAATGCGCGCAAACAGGTCTGGCACGTCTTTGGTGTACACCATCACTTGCAGCCCCTCAGCGCCTTCGGTTGGCCGCGCTTTAACAATGGCTTGCTCGGGCGCAACCCGGTAGTAAAGATGCCGAGTGTGCCAGGCGATATCCGATGCCTCGTGCCGCAAAAAGTAGGCTACATCCAATTGCTGCCAGAAGGCCTCGCGGGCGTCGTCGCGTAAACCCACTAAACGCGTCAGCGTCGCCGCCTGCTCAATCCTTTGGCGCAGCACGGTGTTTGTATCGTCGATGGTACCGCCCAGCGCTGCTCGTGTTAGATCATAAAGATCCTCAAGCAGCTTACCCTTCCAGGTGTTCCAGACCTTGGGGCTTGTTCCGCGAATATCGGCAACAGTAAGCAAATAAAGCGCTTGTAGGTTGCGCAAAGTTTTGACGTGCGCCGCGAAATCGGCGATAACTTGCGGATCAGAGAGATCTTTTTTCTGTGCGACCTGAGACATCAATAAATGACTGTCGACTAAAAACACCACAAGATCGGTATCGTCTCGATTGAGGGCGTGCGCCTTGGCAAAACGCTTGACCTCGATTGCGCCCAGCGTTGAGTGATCTCCGCCTCGTCCTTTCGCGATATCGTGAAACAGGGCCCCCACATACAGCAGCCAGTGGCGCTCGAAGGCCGCGCTCAGTTTGCTGGCCAACGGATACTCTTGCGCATGCTCTGGCATTGTGAAGCGTCGCAGATTGCGGATCACAGCAAGGGTATGTTGATCGACGGTGTACACATGAAATAAATCGTGTTGCATTTGTCCGACCACACGCCTAAAGACAGGCAGGTAGCGCGGCAAGATATTCAGCATCGTCATCCGTCGCAAGGCGTGCACGATGCCTTGCGGCTGTTGCAAAATACTCAGGAAAATATTTTTATTATCAGTACTACGCCTGAAAGTGGCATCGATCCGATCGCGGGCATGCCAGATCGCGCGAAGTGCCCTGCCTGAGAGCTCGTGCAATTCTGGATGTTGCTGCAACACTAAAAAGACATTGAGGAGTTGACTTGGGTTTTTTTCAAACAGCAAGTCATCTTTAATATCCAGGCGATTGTGACGCGACACGTAGTGTTCGTCGATCTCTCGGATGTCGGTCTCTTGAAGAGCGAACAAGCGCTCGTCGATGTTTTGCACCAAAAGCGTATTGAGCTGTGTCACTAAACGCGCGGCCCAATAATAGCGCTGCATCAAGAGTTCGCTGGCGCGACGGGTAGCGGTTGCAGTGATGCCATAGGCTTGCGCTAGACCGTGTTGCAGATCAAACAGCAAGCGGTCTTCGCGCCGGTTGACTAACAGGTGCAGTTCAATACGTACGCGCTTAAACGCTTGCTCAGCGCGTTTGAGGTCGCGCGCTTCGGCGCTGGTCAGCAACCCCGCGCGTGCAATGGCTTGCCAACTCGCGCCAAAGCCTGCAGCCCTGGCCATCCACATAATGACCTGTAGATCACGCAGGCCGCCGGGTGACTCTTTGCAATTGGGTTCAAGTGAGTAGGGGGTATCTTGGTGGCGGGCGTGCCGCTGTTGCATCTCGGCACGTTTGGCTCGAAAAAACTGTTGCGGGTCAAGCCTCGCCGTCATGGTTTTTTCGAAAAGTTTGGCTAGGGCTTTGCTACCCGCGATCCAGCGACTTTCAAGCAGCGAGGTTTCGACCGTGATGTCGGCACCGGCTTCTTTAACGCACTGCTCAATCGTTCTGACGCTGTAGCCGGGTTCAAGTCCGACATCCCACATTGCCGCAACCAAGCCGCTCAGGGTCGCTTCACCTTGCGTGTCGAGATCGTCTTTTAAAATGATCAGTAAGTCGACATCGGAAAAGGGGTAAAGCTCGCCACGTCCATACCCGCCGACTGCAGCTAGCGCGGCGCCTTTGGGCAGAGGGAAGAGCTCTAGCAGCTGCCTGAGCGCTTGGTCGGCGCAGTTGCACAGCGCTGCAAGCAAGGTGTCAGGACGTAGCGCCTCGCGATACTGCTCAATCGCAGCCTGCCGGTTACTTTGCAAATTGGCACGGATTTCTGCGATGGCGGTTACGTCAATCATGACGCCCGCCTTTAAGCCGCGATCAGGGCTGGCGGCGCAGGCATGCCCTCAGAGATTGTCAGCACCTCGTAACCTGTCTCGGTGACCAAAATGGTGTGCTCCCATTGCGCGGACAAGCTGTGGTCGCGCGTCACGACGGTCCAGCCATCGGCTAACTGACGAATTTCGCGCCGCCCAGCATTGATCATGGGTTCGATGGTAAAGATCAAGCCAGGCTCGAGCTTATCGCCGGTGCCCGGGCGCCCATAATGCAAAATTTGCGGCTCTTGATGAAAGCGTTGACCAATGCCATGACCGCAAAATTCGCGCACGACTGAAAATCCTTGTTTTTCAGCATGCTTTTGAATCGCACTGCCGATATCCCCCAGCGTGTTGCCCGGCTTGACCTGTTTAATCCCTAGCCACATACATTCGTAGGTAATGTCCGTTAGCCGTTTGGCTAAAATCGAGGGTTCACCCACAAAATACATCCGGCTGGTGTCGCCAAACCAGCCATCTTTGATGATGGTGACATCAATGTTGAGTACATCGCCAAGTTTGAGGACACGGTCGCCCGGAATCCCGTGGCAGACTTGGTGGTTGACTGAGGTGCAAATCGCGCCCGGAAAAGGTGTGTAACCCGGAGGGGCGTAGCCAACGGTCGCCGAGGTGACTTTGAGCTCTTGGGTTAAAAACTGCAGGCAAAGTTGATCGAGCTGGCCTGTGGTCACCCCCGCTTTGACGTGTGGCGTAATAAAGTCGAGCACTTTTGCCGCGTCCTGGCAGGCTGCGCGCATCAAGTCTAAATCGGCTGGATTGGTGACTAATCCCATGGCTACTTGAATGTAAGTGGTGAAAGATAGTAGAATTATAGACTTACTGTATTTTGTGTTTGGGTAAAAACCCTTAAAACTCGGTAAGTTTTTGTTGTAAGTGTATTCAAGGCCAGCGCAGTGTGGCTTGTCTTTAAATTAGTGAGTTAAACCTATAGGTCGTTGTCTTTTGCGGCTTTGCGTAACATGAGTTATGCAACCAGCTGTTTGAACACGATCAAATCGCGTGTTACGTCACCAGGGTGCTGATTTTCTTCTAGAAAACAGTGCAGACGTAATACAAGACTTAACCCTCGGAGCCTTAAATCATGTCGTTAATGCGTGAAATGTTAGAAGCGGGTGTGCACTTCGGTCACCAAACCCGTTACTGGAACCCCAAGATGGCACCTTTCATCTTCGGCCATCGCAACAAAATTCACATTATCAACCTCGAAAAAACGGTCGCTAATTACACCGACGCAACGAAATTTGTGAAATCAGTTGCAGCAAAAGGCGGTAACGTTCTGTTCGTAGGTACAAAGCGCGCTGCGCGCGAACTCGTGGCTCAAGAAGCCACCCGTGCAGGGATGCCTTTCGTTGACAGTCGTTGGCTGGGCGGCATGCTCACAAACTTCAAAACTGTCAAAAGCTCGATCAAGCGCTTAAAAGACATGGAAGTCATGATCGCTGACGGCGGTACCGAGCGCATGAGCAAAAAAGAAGGCCTGATGTTTCAGCGCGAGCTCGACAAACTCAATAAGTCAATCGGCGGCATTAAAGACATGAACGGCTTGCCCAGTGCAATTTTCATGATTGACGTCGGCTATCACAAAATTGCTGTCCTTGAGGCGCTAGCCTTGGGTATCCCAGTCGTGGCTGTGGTCGACACCAACCATTCACCTGATGGCATCGATTACATCATTCCTGGCAATGATGACTCAGCCAAGGCTATCGCACTGTACGCAAAAGGTATGGCTGATGCCGTACTCGAAGGACGCGCACAAAGCCTGAACGGTATTGTTGAAGAACTCGCTTCTGGCGAAGAATTCGTCGAAGTCGCTGAAGAAAAAGCGTAAATTTTTCTGGTGCCCGCGCCAGTGTGCCGGGCATTGTTATCGCGCGCCTTTGACCATGGGTCAGGGCGCCTCTCACTAATCCTGGAGTCAACATGGCTGAAATTACCGCCGCAATGGTTAAAGAGTTGCGCGAAAAAACCGACGCACCCATGATGGAATGCAAGCGTGCGCTCACCGAGGCCGCCGGCGACATGGCGCGTGCCGAAGAGATCTTGCGTGTCAAGCTTGGCAGTAAGGCCAGTAAAGCGGCAGGTCGCGTCACGGCCGAAGGCCTGATTGGCTTGTTCATCTCGGCTGATGCCAAACAGGGCGCGGTCCTTGAAGTGAACTGCGAGACTGACTTTGTTGCAAAAAATGATGATTTTGTCGCATTTGTAGAAGCGTTGGCGAAGCAGGTATCGGCTAATGATTACGCAGATGTTGCGGCCTTGTCCGCCTCAAACTTAGGTGCAGGCACCGTTGAGGCTGTGCGCGCCGCCTTGGTAGGCAAAATTGGTGAAAACATCTCTATTCGCCGGTTTCAGCGTTACACCACCGCCAACAAACTTGCCAGCTATGTACACAGCGGTCGAATCGGTGTCTTGGTTGAGTTTTCGGGTGCCGACGAAGTGGGTAAAGACCTGGCGATGCATATCGCCGCGACCAAGCCACGGGCACTAGACGAATCTGGCGTACCTGAAGCGGACAAAGAGGCCGAACGTTCAGTTGCCCGCCTCAAGGCTGCCGAGTCGGGCAAGCCCGCAGAAATCGTCGAAAAGATGGTTGAAGGTTCAGTTCAAAAGTTTTTGAAAGAAGTTGCGCTTTTATCGCAACCTTTTGTCAAAAATGACAAACAGACTGTGGCTCAAATGCTGAAAGAGAAAAATGCAGCCATTGCTGGTTTTTCACTGTTCGTTGTGGGCGAAGGCATCGAAAAGAAAACGATGGATTTTGCCGCTGAAGTTGCTGCAGCAGCTGCCGGAAACGCTTAGTTTTGTGAAAAAACCTGGGTAACGCTCGTGCGTTATCTAGGTTTGCCGTACACTTTTTCACGTGTTTAACCCTCCGGAATCCTTAATCATGACCACCCGAATGCACAAAAGAGTTCTTCTTAAACTTTCTGGTGAAGCGTTGATGGGCGACGATGCTTTTGGCATCAATCGTGCCACCATTATGCGCATGACCGAAGAAGTCGCAGAGGTTGTGTCGATGGGCGTGCAGTTAGCGATTGTGATTGGTGGCGGTAATATTTTTCGCGGTGTGGCGCCGGGCGCCCAAGGCATGGACCGGGCAACTGCTGATTACATGGGGATGATGGCCACGGTCATGAACGCCTTGGCCTTGCAAGATGCCTTGAAGCACCGCGGCGTCGACGCTCGGGTGCAGTCAGCTCTGAACATTGAGCAGGTCGTCGAGCCCTACATTCGCCCTAAAGCTCTCAGGTATCTTGAAGAAGGCAAAGTCGTTGTATTTGCTGCGGGTACGGGTAATCCATTTTTCACCACCGATACGGCCGCCTCATTGCGGGGTGCCGAAATCGGTGCCGAAATCGTTTTAAAAGCGACTAAGGTAGATGGCATTTATAGTGCTGACCCAAACAAAGATTCTTCGGCAACGCGTTACAACCGTATTAGTTTTGACGAAGTAATCAATCGGCGGCTTGAAGTGATGGATGCCACAGCATTCGCCTTATGCCGCGATCAAAAATTACCGATCAGAGTGTTTTCGATCAACAAACCTGGCGCACTAAAACGGGCGGTCAGCGGAGAAGACGAAGGCACGTTGGTTCACGTTTAAAGGAAACGCAATGAGTATTGCAGATATTCAAGCCTCTGCTCAAGGCCGTATGGCAAAGTCGCTTGAACAGCTTAAAACGAATCTTGCAAAAATTCGTACCGGTCGGGCACATCCTGGCATTCTTGATCACGTGCAAGTCGAGTACTACGGCTCGCCGGTGCCTATCTCTCAAGTTGCCAACGTCAATTTGATGGATGCTCGCACCTTAAGCGTGCAGGTCTGGGAAAAAAACATGTCGGGCGCTGTCGAGAAGGCGATTCGTGATTCTGACCTCGGCTTAAACCCGATTGGGATGGGCGACAGCATTCGTGTGCCGATGCCAGCATTGACTGAAGAGCGACGCCGTGATTTGAATAAAGTCGTGAAGTCAGAGGGTGAAGACGCCAAAATCGCTGTGCGTAATTTGCGCCGTGATTCGAACGAATCGTTTAAAAAACTCATTAAAGACAAAGAGATTTCAGAAGACGACGAGCGACGTGCGCAAGAGGTCGTGCAAAAGCTGACAGATCGTTGCGTGATTGAGATCGACAAGATGGTTGCACAAAAAGAAGCCGAGATCTTGACGGTTTAGGCCGCCCCTGACATGGCTATCAGCTCAACCCGCGAAATCCCGGTTACGGGTGCAACCCCAACGCATGTGGCAATTGTCATGGACGGTAATGGCCGCTGGGCACACGCGCGCTTGCTGCCCCGTACCGCAGGCCATGCAAAAGGGGTTCAGTCAGTACGCCGTGCGGTAGAAACCTGTGGGGCTGCGGGGGTTAAATATCTCACCTTGTTTGCGTTTAGTTCTGAAAATTGGCGTCGCCCGGCCGAAGAGGTTTCATTGCTGATGCGACTGTTCGTGCAGGCGCTCGAGCGTGAGGTTGCACGCTTACAAGATCAGGGCGTTCGCTTGCATGTAGTCGGTGACTTATCGGCCTTCGAGCCCAAGCTCCAAGAGTTGATTGCTCAGGCGCAACAAAAAACTGCACACAACGACAAACTGCACCTGACGATCGCTGCAAATTACGGTGGGCGGTGGGATATCCTTCAAGCGACCCGAGCTTTGCTGCGCGCGCGTCCCGACCTTGCGGCAGATCCTTCTGGCCTCGACGAGACAAGCCTGGCACCTTATCTATCCATGGCGTGGGCGCCCGAGCCCGATTTGTTTATACGTACAGGCGGCGAGCAACGCATTTCAAATTTCCTGATCTGGCAGATGGCCTACACAGAGCTCTACTTTACAGAGTGCTACTGGCCCGACTTTGGTGAGGCCGAGCTGCATCAATCGTTTGAGTGGTATCGCACCCGCGAGCGCAGATTTGGCAGAACCAGTGCGCAAGTCCATGCCGTGACAGCAAGCTGACGGGCATGCTCAAGCAACGAATCATCACCGCTGTTGTGCTGCTAGGTGTGTTGGCCTTGGTTGTAACGGCGACATCGCCGTGGCCCTTCTTATTGTTTTTGGCACTGGCCTGTGCCCTTGCCGGCTTTGAATGGTTGCGACTGACCCTCGGGCCACGTAGTATCTGGGCCCCGGTCGGCGCATGCGTTTTGTTTGTGGTGTCGGTTTGGCAGGCCAATCGTTGGATTGACGGTCAACTTAAACCGCTGATCATTTTGCAAGGCACTGTTTGTTTAGCCATTTTTTTGTGGATCGCGCTGCTATTGCCTGCGTTATGGCGCGCACAGGTGACGACGCCTGCTTTTCGTCTGGCAAACAGTTTCGCTGCAGTGGTGACTTTGCTTGCCACGTGGGGGGCTTTGTCCTACTGGTATCTGCAGCGCGGTGCGTTGTTTGTCGTGTCCTTGTTGATTGTGGTCTGGGTGGCGGATATTGCGGCCTATTTTGCTGGCCGAGCCTTTGGTCGTCGAAAATTAGCCCCTAGCATTAGCCCCGGTAAGACTCTCGAAGGGGCCTTTGCGGGCGTAGTGGGCGTGGTGGCGTGGTTAGCGATTTCTACCCAGTGGCCCCAAACGTTTGCATCAAGCTTGTTATCGCAAGGGTCTTGGCTTGCTCTGCTGAGCACTGGCGTATTGTTGGCAATATTTTCAATTGCGGGCGATTTGTACGAGTCGTTGCTCAAGCGCCGCGCTGGCGTTAAAGATTCAAGTCAGTTGCTGCCAGGTCATGGCGGCGTCTACGATCGGATTGATGCTGTGGTTGCCGTTGTCCCGCTGGGCTTTTTTCTCATCGAGTGGCGCACATGGTGACCCCAACGCGTGTCACTATTTTGGGCTCGACAGGTTCGATTGGTCACAACACCTTGGATGTGATCGCCCGACACCCCGAACGTTTTGCCGTGCATACTCTGACTGCTCACAGTCGGATGGATCTTTTAGCAAAACAAGCGTTCGAATCAAAGGCCGTAGCCGTCGCTGTGCCGACCGCGGTAGCGGCTGAGCGCTTTAAAACGGCCTGGGGTGATTCGCCCAAGCGCCCTGATATTCGTGTCGGTGCTCAGGCTTTGGTTGAGGTGGCAAGCGATCCGGCCAGCCAGGCCGTCATGGCTGCCATTGTTGGCTCGGCGGGCCTGCCCGCCGCGCTCGCCGCTGCACAAGCAGGCAAGCGTGTGCTGCTGGCGAACAAAGAGGCCTTGGTTGCCGCGGGCTCGCTCTTTATGGCTGCGGTGCGCGCCTCTGGGGCTGAACTTTTACCCATTGATAGCGAACACAACGCAATTTTTCAATGCTTACCGCATCATGATCGTGCCAGTGCGCCAACCGGCCCCGCAGCGGGGGTGCGGCGCCTCGTGCTCACCGCCTCGGGTGGGCCGTTTCGCAACCAACGCTGGGCCGAGCTGGCGCACGTCACCCCAGAACAAGCCTGTGCACACCCGAATTGGAGTATGGGCAGAAAAATCTCAGTTGATTCGGCCACGATGCTGAACAAAGGGCTTGAGGTCATTGAGGCACATCACTTGTTTGCCATGCCCGCTGAGCGGATTAGCGTCGTGATTCACCCACAAAGCGTGGTGCATTCGATGGTTGAATATGAAGATGGTTCTGTGCTTGCACAGTTGGGTCAACCCGATATGCGTACGCCAATTGCCTACGGCTTAGGGTTCCCAGAGCGTATCAGCTCGGGGGTTGGGATGCTCGACCTCGCGCTGGCCGGGCGTCTAGACTTTGCACAGCCAGATCTGAAGCAGTTGCCGTGTCTGGCTTTGTCGTTTCAGGCTTTAAAGGCCGGGCAGGGTGCTTGCATTGCCTTGAATGCCGCCAACGAAGTGGCGGTTGCAGCCTTTCTTGATAAGCGACTTGCGTACACCAAGATTGCACAAGTGATCGAAGCCACTTTAAACTGGCAAAGCGGGCAACCTGAAGCCAGTTTGTCGTCTTTAGACGATATCATTGCATTAGACGAATTATCCCGTCAGGCCGCGCATCGCGCGGCATGTGATTAACGACAGTCGCGTTGTTTTCAAAAAGAGAAATATGCTTTTCACTTTGTTCGCGTTTCTGGTGGCCCTGGGTATCCTGATTACTTTTCACGAGCTTGGTCACTACTGGGTAGCACGCTGGTGTGGCGTCAAAGTCTTGCGTTTTTCGCTGGGCTTCGGAAAAGTTTTGCTTAAGCGAGTCGATCGTCACGGTACCGAGTGGGTGCTCTCGGCGCTGCCCTTAGGCGGCTACGTCAAGATGCTTGACGAAGAGCCGCAAGATGCAGCCAGGGGGCAGGCCCACGTTCACCAACATCCGCAAAGTTTTCAGGCGCAGCCGGTGAGTAAGCGCTTTGCGATCGTGGCCGCTGGGCCGATCTTCAATTTGCTGCTAGCGGTCGCGTTTTATGCTTCGATTAACTTGGTTGGTACACAAGAGCCCGCGGCCATTTTGTCTAAACCACCCGCTGCCACGGCGGCCGCGGTGGCAGGCCTGCAAGGTGGCGACCAGATTACTGCGGTGAACCAACAGGCGGTGGCCTCGTGGCCGCAGGTACGTTGGGCGTTATTGCAGTTGGCTGCGGATGGAGGGCAGGTTGAAATCGCTTTTGAGCGTGCCGGAAGCCCGTTGACTCGCGTGCTTGAGATCCCGGCTGCGGCCGATCCCACTAGCGAAGACCCGATACGCAGGTTGGGCTTGGCGGTAGGAGGTGCGACGCCACAGATCCGTTTAGTGGTTGAGTCGAGCGTGGCCCAGACGGCCGGCCTTGCGGTGAATGATTTGATCGTTTCCATTGATGGCGAGCGCAAGCCAGACGTGGCGCAGGTGATTCGTATCATTCAGGCGCATGCCAATCAGCCACTTGCACTTGAAGTTGAGCGAGACGGGCAGATCAGGCAGATCTCGTTGACCCCGGCGGCTGTGACGCTAGAGAACGGCAAAGTCGTTGGTCGTGCCGGGTTTCAATTAGGCGGTAATCTGCCAACCGTAGAGGTCAGTTATGGCTTGATCGAAAGTGTTTGGCTGGGTGTGACTAAAACCTTCGATACGGCCTGGTTTTCGCTCAAAATGATGGGAAAAATGCTGCTTGGCGAAGTTTCGATCAAAAACATCAGCGGACCGGTCACTATTGCGGATTATGCGGGGCAAACTGCGCGAATTGGGTGGGCCGCCTATATTTCGTTTCTGGCGCTAGTGAGCGTGAGTCTGGGCGTACTGAATTTACTCCCAATTCCCATGCTAGATGGGGGGCATCTGCTGTACTATCTAGTTGAAATCGTACGGGGCAGGCCACCTTCAGTTCGCTGGGTCGACTGGGGGCAAAGAGCTGGCATGGCAGTACTGGCCGGCTTGATGGTCGTTGCCCTCTTTAATGACCTCGTGCGCATTTTTACTTAGGCCTTTTCTGCCTTAAAATCGTGTGTTTATTCTATTTATGACCGTTAGCTTGTTTCAAGGATTGTTCAGAATGCCCGTCAGCTTGGATTGTTTTCGCGCCCGTTGTCGGCAACTGTGGTCAACCCACTTTTTACGGGCACTAGTGCTGCTCTGTCTGGCAAGCCCCTTAACAGCCAACGCCTTTGTGCCTTTTGTTGTCAGCGATATTCGCGTCGAAGGCATTCAACGCACTGAAGCGGGTACCATCTTCGCACAGCTTCCTGTCAAAGTCGGGCAGCAATTTACTGATGCGCTTGCGACCGAAGCGGTCCGCCGCTTGTACGCAACAGGTTTGTTCTCTGATGTGCGCATTGAAACGTCTAATCGCTTGGTCGTGGTGGTCGTGCAAGAGCGCGCCACGATCGCGTCGCTGTCTTTTTCGGGGATGCGTGAGTTTGAGCCCAAAAACATCACAGACACGTTGCGCCAGATCGGCTTTGGAGAGGGGCGAGTCTTTGACCAGTCAATGCTCGAGCAGGCCGAGTTTGAATTGCGCCAGCAATACCTGACTAAGGGCAAATACGCCGCTGAAATCACCTCTACGGTCACACCATTACCACGTAATCGTGTGGGCATAAATTTTGATGTATTTGAGGGTGGAGTCGCCCGAATTCGCGAAATTAAAATTGTCGGTAGCCAAGCCTTTACTGAAAGTAATTTGCTTGGCCTTTTCAAGATGACGACTCCAGGCTGGTTGTCTTGGTACACCGACAGTGACAAGTACTCCCGCGAAAAGCTCGAGCGCGAC
>JBIIWK010000086.1:0-11352 GCA_044338955.1 Burkholderiaceae bacterium | reverse complement strand
TGGTGTCGCAAGCCCACAGCATATTGCCGTCGAATTGCTCAATCAGCGCACGGGCTCAAAACTTGTACACGTGCCGTACAAAGGTGGTGGCCAAGCCATGATCGATGTACAGGCAGGCGTGATCCCACTGGTCTTCACCGCGGTTGCTGGCGGCTATACGTACGTCAAAAGTGGCCGGCTTAACGCGGTCGCAGTATCAAGCGAAAAGCGTGCGTCGTCTTTACCTGATGTCCCAACGTTTATTGAAAGCGGTATCAAAGACTTTGTGGCCAGTGGTTGGGTAGGCATTTTTGCACCCTCTAAAGTTCCACGCCCTGTGATCGACTATCTCAACAAAGAGCTCAACGCAGTCTTATCTGCGCCTGAAGTGATCGCTAGACTGAATACGCTTGGGATTGAAGCTTCACCGGGCACGCCAGAAAAATTCAGCAAAGAAATCGCCGCAGATTTTAAACGCTATGGCGAGGTGATTAAAGCGGCTGGTATCAAGGCAGAATAGACGCCTCAATCCAGAAAATTCTAACCAGATCACGACAACGCCAAAGAGGCCACCATGCAAGTACACGAACTCGTCGCTCGCTTCACCAAGGCCAGCACCAGCGGCAACCCGATGCAAGCCGCGCGCGAAGAACTCGAAGCGCTGCGTGGCGATATCGACGCCGTCGACAAAGCCCTGCGTTTTGTCTCCGGTACGGGCGGCAACGCGCGGCAAGTGTTTTACCGCTCGCCGTCGCTTACGCTGCTGAAAGTTTGCTTTCCTGCGGGGCGTCGCACGCCGCCGCACGATCACGGCACATGGGCAACAATTCTGCTGTTCTCGGGCGAAGAAAAAAACACACTGTATCGCACTGAAAATGGAACACTGCGCAAGGCGAGTGAAGTTACCCTCACGCGCGGCTCGATTTTGCCCATGTTGGCCGACACCGTGCACGTTGCTGAGTGTCTGGGCAAAGAGCCGGCCATCGGCTTGCACGTCTACGGTGGCGACATACTCGAGTTGCCACGCCGTATGTGGCACCCTGAAACGCTAGAAGCGCAGGCATTGGATTTGACGTTGTATGAGTCGTTTGCGCAGGCTGCCTCGAAAGCCGACAGAGCACCGTTGACTTAAGAGAGCCGCCGTTTGTGGTGGGTTTGAGGGGCGCCTGCCAATCATGCGTTGGTGCCGTGTCCGACGCATGAGAGGCGGTCGAAATTTACAGCGGCCGACGCCGATACAAGATTGTTGCGATCATTTCTTGCACGGTTGTGTCATGCTGATTCACAATATTGCGCTTAAAGGTAATGGTCCCTCGGTCGGGTTTACTCGACTCTTTTTTTTCAAGCACTGTTGATTTCATCCGAATGGTATCGCCGTGTTTGACGGGTGCAAGCAGGCGCCATTTATCGATCTGCACTAAGGCCAGCAGTGTGCCGTCATTAATGCCGCTTGCATATTGCAGGCCACCGGCCACGCCATAAATCATTGGGCCATGCGCAATGGGTTCGCCAAATTGTGTCGTTTTACAGTACTCAAAATTGGTGTGCACCTCATTAAAATCGCCCGATAAACAAGCGAAATTAACGATGTCTGTACTGGTGATCGTGCGCGCGGGCGTCACGAACTCTGCACCCACTTCAAAATCTTCAAAATAATGACCCCTGACTGCGGGTGTTGCGGTTGTCATGTGAATTTTCCTTAATTAGTACGAACCCATAAAATCTTTCTTGCCGATTTCGACGCCATTGTGTCGTAGCAAGTTGTATGCAGTTGTGACGTGAAAGAAAAATTGCGGCATGCCGTATTTAAGAGCGTAATCTTCGACCGATAGCTTTTTCTCTTTCGGGGTGCCTGGGCGTAACACAATCTCTTTAACGGCGCTGCCCTCTAATTGAGCGGCAGTGAAGCCGTCGATCAACCCAAGTGTCTTTGAAATACGTTGCTGTAGTTCAGCAAAGCTCTGTTCAGTATCTTCGTAGGCCGCGACTTCGACTCCAGCGATACGTGAAGGCACACTTTTTGCAAAATCACAGGCAATTTGAACTTGGCGAACAAGCGCAAGCATGTCGGGAAACAAACGCGACTGCAACAACGTAGCCGAATCGAATTTTCGCTGTTCGGCATACTGCTCGCCTTTTTTTAGCACGTCGCTGAGTGCCAAGAGCATCTGCTTTAAAACAGGAACGGTTGCGGTGTATATAGAGACAGACATAGGATTCCGATATTTTAGGATTGAGAGAAGAGAATAACTGAGAGATTGCTAACGCCCGCCAGCAACGTCTAGTATTGTGGTCGTGACATAGCTCGCCTCGTCTGAAACAAGCCAGATAATGCCCTGCGCGACTTCAAGCGCTGTCCCGCCCCGTTTCATCGGCACAAGGTGTTCAAGCTCACGCACGCGGTTTGGGATTCCGCCCGAGGCATGAATTTCTGTATCAATCAGACCTGGGCGCACCGAGTTCACCCGAATCCCTTCATTGGCGACCTCTTTGCCTAAGCCGACTGTAAACGTGTCGACGGCGCCTTTAGCCGATGCGTAATCCACATATTGCCCTGGGGCGCCGATCCGCGCTGCAGCGCTGGAGACGTTGACGATGGCACCGCCTTTTCCGCCGTGGCGTGTGCTCATGCGCTTGATGGCCTCACGGCTGCAAAGAAAGGTCCCTAAGACGGTGATGTTGAACATGCGTTGCCAGCGTGCGACACTGATCTCGTCGACCCGTGCTGTGACATCCACGATGCCAGCATTATTGACTAGGGCGCTCAGCGGGCCTAATTCGGCGTCCACTTTTGTAAACATGGCCTGCACTTGAGCTTCGTCGGCGACATCTGCCTGCACGGCGATTGCGGTGCCGCCCTGAGCACGGATTTGGGCCACAATTTTTTCTGCTGCCTGCGCGTTGCTTGCATAGTTAACGGCGACTGCATAGCCTTTTGTGGCGGCAAGTAGGGCTGTGGCAGCACCAATACCACGGCTCGCACCGGTAATGAGTATGACGGGCTTCATGCGGGTTGCTCCTAGAAATTGTTTTGCGCCACTTTACAAGAAAAAACTCGCGAATAAACGAAGATGGCTGGGGAGAGTAAATTTAGGTTTCAGTCATTAGAACCTAAGCGTTGCTTCTGCGTCCTTTTTGATTTTAGTCAATTAGGGTTGCTGCGCGAGCCATAGAATGGGCAGTGGCTAACACTTACTGCTCTGGTGAGTGATGCGGCTAAGCTAAGCAGCGACGGGGATCAATCATGGCGGGGATCAAGATAGCGATGGGGCACGAACGGTCCGACACACCCGATCCCTTCATCGGTCAGGCTGCCAGAGACTACACCGTCGGCCGCCGAAGGTTCATGAAGTATTCAATCGGAAGTTTTTTTGTATCCTATTCTGGATTGAGTCTTTCTGTACCACCTTCGAAGGTCGCTGCATATCCCATCTCGGCTGACGTTAAGACTACGGTCGATCGTATGCTCTCATTTCAAATGCCAGAGAAGGTGAGGGCGTCTGGTGCGGGTAAAGGGCTTGCCCCCACTGAACTGCATCGTGTCGATCAATATAGCCTGTATGGCTATGGGCGCTATATCTATGGGCCTGGCTTACCGGTCGAACGCCGCTTTGATTTGATGCCCGAGGATTATCGAGCCACAGATGTCAATCGACTCAATTGCTTGACGTCATTTTTTACGATCAGCGATATCCATGTGACGGATAAGCAGGCAGGTAACCAGCTCATTGCGATTCAGCAACTGGATCCTGAATTTGGTGCACCGATGACATCCATCTATTCACCCACCATGTTAACAACGACTCAGGTGCTGGATGCGGTAGTGCAAACAGTCAATGCCTTACATACCACTCTCGCGTTTGATTTTGGCTTGTCCTTGGGGGATACCTGTAACTCAACGCAATACAACGAGACGCGTTGGTATGTTGATGTCATGGATGGTAAAGTCATTTATCCCAACACAAGTGCTGATGCGTCTCAAGATGCAATCTCATTTCAGCAACCTTTCAAAGCTGCTGGGCTATCGTCTGATATCCCGTGGTACCAAGTGAATGGCAATCACGATTTATTTATGATTGGCAGCGTAGCGGTCGATGCAGATCCTACTTTAAGGTTGCGAGAGTCGTATACCAGCAATCAGATCTGGGCGATTGGTAACGTGCTTCAACCAATCAAAGGCTTTCCGTACTTTCCCTGTCTTTTTGATACGACATCGACCTTAAAGTCGCCCGATATGTATATGGGGACTATCAATGGGGCCTCAGAGTTTGGCGAGATTATTGGAGCTGGGCTAGTTAGCACCTTTGATACACCGCCTTTGAACTCGCCCAATCTTGATCGACGGTCTTTGACTAAAAAAGAATGGATTGCAGAACTGTTCAATACCAGCTCCTTGCCTAAAGGTCATGGGTATCATCTGGTTGACCCTGAATACACGAAAGAAGAGCCTGATTTTTCTTGTTATAGCTTCTTGCCGAAGGCGAATATTCCGCTAAGAGTCGTGGTGTTGGACAACATACAAGACCCTAACGATCAAAGTCATGACATCCATGGTCATGGTTATTTGAGTGCCACGCGCCTGAAGTGGTTGCGTGCTGAGTTGCTGCAAGCCAAAATGCGCAATGAGTTAGTCATCATCGCCTCGCATGTGCCGCTTGCCGTCGCGCCCATTGGTAGTGAAATGGAATGGTGGGAATCTACAAAAGATCCAAATGCAACATTACATAACGCCATCACACTTTCAAGTTTAATTTCTGAAATTCAAGCCAATGGCAACGTGCTGTGCCTGCTCGCCGGCCACCGTCATGTCAACGCCATTAAGGCTTTCAAAGCACCACCTGGGGCGCCGTCAGAGCATGGCTTCTGGCAAATTGAAACCAGCTCATTGCATGACTTTCCTCAGCAATTTCGCGCGCTGCAGGTCTACTTAAACAGTGATTACACAATCTCAATTGTTGCGGTGAACGTCGACCCTGCAGTAAAAGACGGGACGCCCGCTGAAAGCGCAAGACGTATGGCGATTGCTGCGCAGCAGATTATTCAAAATGATATGCGCCCCAACGCCCCTAATGTTGAGCGCGCGTTTGGAACGATTCCTGTTGCTTCGATGGATCCGACTCGACCCCAGAACAACACGATTGATGAGTCAATTCGGTACGGCGAGCTAACCGGTGTGCCATATTGTGCGTCTTATAATGCCGAGTTGTTTAAGCCGTTGAGCTCGGTAATGGTTCAAATATTAAAACAACGATTTTGTGCCTGAGCGAGGCGACTGAGTTTTTTAGAAGTTAGTGTTCTTGACGGGCTAAAAATTTCTCATCCGATAGGGCAAGACACCAAGCCATCGTCATCGCATAAAAGCCGATTGTGCGAATGCTGCGTAGCATGAGTTCTGTCCAGCCAAAGATAAAAAATCCCAGACAGAGCGCTAAGCCCATTGCTGCGGCGACACGTGCAGGTTGCGATACCTGTGGTCTGAGGCGGCGTGCAAAAATCCACATGGGCGCGGCGTAGCTTAGCAAGAGTGCTGTTAAGCCGAGTAGCCCGTGGCTGGCCATACTAAAAAGCATGTCGTTATGGGGCTCACCAAAACCTTGGTTGTAAACAAAATCTGACACAATGCCTTGACGCCAATAGCCCTCAAGCTTGGGGCCAAAGACTTGTATGGTGCCATTGCCAAACAGCGGATTGTCTTTGAACATCAGCCAAGAAACGTGCCAAAGTTGTATCCGCCCACACTCCGATGAAATTGCCAATGGATTTGTTAAACACTCTGCTGTTTGCGTAACCATTTGATGCATGCGCTGCCGCAGCACCGGGCTTGAGGCCGAGATGGCACCTGAAATGATTATCGCAACCAAGGCGGGTATTAATAATTTGCGCAGGCTGGTTTTGCCTGTTATCAGTACCCAGCCAATCAGGATAAAAAATGGGACAACCAACCAGCCGCCTCGCGTTTGAGTGGTGATGAAGCCCACCAGGCCAACCGCCATTGTCAAGAGCTTAAAGGCAACTTCTGTTTTACGAAAGCGCGTCAAGCGCCAGCCAATCGAAAACGTGGCCAACGTTGCCATCATTAAAAGCAAGTTACCGTAAGACACTGCATTGTGTTGAGGCACCTCTAGTGGTCGGCGAAAGGTCGGCAACGCATACCATAGGGCATAGCCAGTGGCAGCCCAGGTGGTCACGACCATCCCCCAAGTGGCTTGGCGCAACCATTGCGGAACGAGGGATAAGCAAGCCCCCAAAATGAGAAAGGTGCCAACGCTCAAACGCAGCGCACGCTCGATTTCGTTGTCGATTCTGAGGGTTCCGCGCAGTGCGGCGATGGTCATGACCAGCAACGACACAAATAGAGCTGCGGCCAGGCCACGGTAATCTTTCCAGTCGGTCACTACGTGAGTTATGCCGCCTGGTCGTGACAGACAGATAATTGCACAGACACCCGCTAGAAGATAAAAAACCGTGCTTGCGCCGCCCAGCGTCGTCAGCATCGTGAGGGGCATGGCGGCAATTAACAGCATGACTAAAAAAGAGCCAAGGTGCTGTTTGGATGCGTAGAGAGGCCTTTGGGTCAAACGAATATCTCAGTCAACATTTACGTTGGGATCATATCCGTTATTGCGTGTGCTTTGACTCTTCGGTCGCACACACCGCCACAGGTAAATCGATTGTCGGGTTGACAAACACATCCAATTTGATGATTTTACAAGGGTAAATGCTGAGTGACAGCAGTTTGAGAAGCCTTCAAGATGCATTCAGTTTACTGTCAGTTATGTGTCAGTTTTCTCAGCTTACTAATCATAGGCCGTTGGTGCAGGGTAGTGGCGTGGCGCGCTGCAGCATGGAGTAGCCGCTATGGCAAGCCCGCGTCAAGACTCAACGTCACAATTTGCGCTTGGTTTCGACCTATCAAAAAATCGATGAAGATATTATTTACAAACTTTCACCCAGGTATCGGCGGCGGGCACGTTACTTACATCGAAAGCTTGCTGTTGGGGTTGAAAGCGACACATAGTCTGTTTGTGGCGTGCCCCGCGACCAGTCGCCTTTTTATACGCGCATCCGAGATCGTTGGTATTCAAGCCATCGATATGTCGTTTACGACGCGTCCGTCTTCTTGGTTCGCGGCACGTTCAGCGTTGCGTGAGCTGTTGTTAAAAGAAAAGTTTGATGTGATTCACGTTAACGGCTCTTCTGACCACAAGCAAGTGATGCTTGCGCTGATCGGCTTAGGCTGTTCGCCGCGCGTGGTCTTTACGAAACACAATGGTCGTGGCGTTTCAAGCTTCGGTCATCATTTACGAGCGCGTTTTTCGACAGATCACGTGATTGCTGTGAGTGATTATGTGAAAGGCTTGCTGTTGAACTCACCCTATCAGCGTCGACACATATCAACGATCAAACATGGCGTTGATACGCAATACTTCTCGCCAGTCAGCCAAGTTGAGAAGGCACGGTTAAGAGCCCAGTTTTTTGAGCGAGACGTTCAAGATAAGATTATCTTAGGAAGCGCCAGCGGGACCCATGAGGCGAAAGGCTGGCTGGATTTGGTGCATGCGCTGTCACTACTTGCGCCTGAACAGCGAAAACGCTTTCACATCGCAGTGATTGGCGAACAACCCGACCAACTCCTCCTTGCTCAGGCTGCCGCTCACGGTGTGTGCGCGCAGTTGAGCTTTATGGGTGTGGTCGAGGACGTACGCTCAGTGCTGGCGGCATGTGATTTAGGCTTTGTGCTGTCTTATCACGAGGCTCTGTCCTATGCCTGTCGCGAGAAGATGGCGCTAGGGCTACCGGTCCTTGTCACGCGGGTTGGTGGCCTGCCCGAAAACGTCTCTGATGGCTGCGAAGGCTGGATTGTTCCGGCACGTAGCCCTGAGTCGATCAAAGATGTTTTATTGAATATCCTCTCTAACCCCAGTCGGCTGAGTGTGATGGGCCCCCAGGCGCGCGTGCGCGCTGAGCGTGACTTCAATTTGAATAATTTTATTGAGTCAACGATGGCGGTTTATCAGATGCAACAACCTGCTTAGGCGTTACAGTACGTAGACAAGGCGAATCTCGTACAAACGCAACATAGTGGGTTGACAAATATAATGAAAAAAAGACAAACTCTGGCGCTATTATTGGCCGCGGCCTGTTCTCCTCTCGCCCTTGCGGCCGACCCGGGCACAGCCTATCCCACCAAGTCAGTGCGCGTGGTCATAGGTTATCCCCCAGGCGGCGCGGGTGACATTTTTGGTCGACTGGTGGCAAATTATCTTTCGCAAAATATGGGCCAGCAATTTGTCGTTGAAAACCGCCCCGGTGCTGCCGGCACGATCGCAGCGGCGCAGGTTGCGCGCATGCCGGCTGATGGCTACGCCTTATATCTGGCCTCGGCAGGTGACTTCACGACGGCGCGTAGTAGCTTCGGTGACCGCTTGCCCTATAGCCCTGAACGCGATTTCACGCACCTGACGCTGCTGGTCAAAGTGCCTTTGGTGTTGGTAGCGCACCCCTCTGTGCCTGCAACGACCTTGCAAGAATTTATCGCTTACGCCAAAACCAAGCCGCGACAATTGAATTACGCGTCGTTTGGAAATGGCTCGACCTCGCATCTCTCTGCCGAGGCCTTTAACTTGGCGACGGGTCTAGAAATTTCGCACGTGGCCTATAAAGGCAGCAGCCCTGCGGTGACAGATTTGCTTGCGGGGCGCGTACAAGTGATGTTCGATACGGTATTGAGTGCCTCTCGGTTTACCAAAACTGGTCAGCTTAAAAGCTTTGGGGTCACCACTTTAAAAAGGGTGCCTCTGATGTCTGACACTCCAACGTTAAACGAGAGCGGCATTTCGGGTTTTGACATGGCCACGTGGCTGGGTTTGGTGGCCCCTGCAGGCTTACCAAGTCAGATCACTCAAGCGCTTGCCCTCAAGCTAGATGCTTTCACTAAAGACCCAGACATCCGAAAGCAGTTAGATGCGCTTGGGCTCTTGGTAGATGGTTCAGGCCCAGCGGCCTTCAGTGCCTTTATTAATGAAGAATCGGCCCGAATGGACACGCTGATTAAAAAGGCGGGCATTCGGTTCGATTGAGCGTGGTGAGCTGGCGCCCAAATGGTCAATCAGCCAGCGCTCATTTCAATCTAGATATAACTAATCGCCAGTCGCCATGCAACATTTAAAGAATTTCGCTTTGAGACTAGGGCTGCTCAATCGGGCAACAGGGGTCTATTTAATTACTTCTCTTTCTGGTTTAGTCGATGCCGCTTGTTTTATCGGACTTGGGCATGTGTTTGCAGAGATGATGACCGGTAACTTGTTGATGCTTGGCTTTTCGATAGGTGTGCATGGCTTAACGAGCAACGTAGCCCGTTATATTTTAGTCATCGGCTTCTATGTGGTCGGAGTCATCGCGGGCTCTCGCATATTGAAAAATAAAAATCTATGGAAACAAGAGCGCTTTGGTTTTTTGATTGAATGGGGCTTACTCTTTTCCGGTACGCTATTCGCGTTCACAATGCAGCCAGACGCGACGAATATCGCCGGCCATGTGCTGCTAGGGCTGCTTGCTTTCAGTATGGGTATTTTGAATACGCTGATCCGCGTGCACGGTTTACCTGATATGGCCACTAACGCGTTAACGGGGACCTTTACTGCTTTTGTGGCAGATAGCCCTTTGGCTGCTGGTAACAGTCACAATTGGGTGCGACGCTTAAGTTCAATCACTATATTTCTGTCTAGCGCTGCGATTGGTGCAGCCCTGACTCAATATGGTATTCAGTGGACGTTGGCGCTAGCCTGTGTTGTTTTAGGCATTGCGCTTATTCCATTGCTGTTTGGACAAGAAAAAGTACAGACTTAGCTTAGCTGAAACCCCTTATAGCCCTCTCTGACAACTTGGTCGCAGACTTGACGATATTGGGCGAAACCCCCTGCATAAGGCATGAAGACCCGCGGCTTGCCCGGAACGTTGGCGCCCATGTACCAAGAGTGCTTGACTGTCGGTAGCAAGGTTTCGTTGGCGACTCGGTCAACCTCGGTCTGCCAGGCATCGCTTGCCGCTTCGTTTGTTTCGATACACGTCAAACCTTTTGCTCTCATGTTGCGGATACAGTCTGTAATCCAGTCGACATGCTGTTCGATCGCAGGCGGCATGTTGCACAACACTGAGGGGCTGCCGGGCCCCGTGATGGTGAACATGTTTGGAAACCCAGGAACCTGCAAGCCTAAGTTCGTACGCGGCCCGGCGCTCCAATAGTCTTTGAGTGAACGCTGGTTGCGCCCCACAATGTCGAGCTTGACCAGTGACCCTGTCAGCGCATCAAAACCTGTTGCAAAAACGATGATGTCAAACTCATATTCTCGCTCTTTGGTTTGAATCCCTTTGGCCGTGATTTTTTCAATTGGGGCTGCGCGCAGGTCAACCAGTTCAACGTTTTCACGGTTGTACGTTTCAAAATAATTCGCATCGACGGGTGGGCGCTTAGCGGCGAAGGGATGATCAATATCGGTGAGTAATTCGCTCACTTTAGGATCTTTGACGATGCCACGAATTTTTTCACGGATAAAGTCAGCTGCAGTTTTGTTAGCAGCTTCGTCGGTCAACAAGTCACGGTATGCGGCACGAAATTGAAAGCCGCCCATTGCCCACTTTTCTTCATATGTCTTGTTTCTAATATCTGCCGGGGTATCGATCGCCGAGCGATCTTCTATGTGGAATGCATGGCCATTAGAGTTTGACGTCATGACCTTGTAGATGTCAGCCGCATGGTCTTTTGCGTATTTCTTAAAATCTTCGCTTAATGGGTGATGGCGTGCGGGCAAACTGTAATTTGCGGTGCGTTGAAAAACTGTTAAATGTTTCGCTTGTTCTGCGATCACTGGTATTGCCTGGATACCTGTCGAACCGGTTCCAATGATGCCAACCCGCTTGCCTGTGAAATCAACGCCTGCGTGAGGCCATTCACCTGTGTGATACCACTGGCCCCTAAAGTCAGAAAGGCCCGCTATCTTTGGAATATTAGCGTTAGACAGGCAACCCACTGCGGTAATCAAAAACTGTGCGCTGAACTGCTCGCCCGTATCGGTCTTCACTAGCCATCGATTAGTCGTAGCATCAAAATGCGCCTGAGTCATCGTGGTGTTGAGTTTGATGTCTGAACGAAGATTTAGTCTGTCAGCAACAAAGTTCAGATAGCGCAACAGTTCAGGTTGTTGCGGAAAACGCTCAGTCCAATCCCACTCTTGCACCAGTTCTTTAGAAAAATAAAACATATAGCTGTGACTTTCAGAATCGCAGCGTGCTCCGGGGTAACGATTCCAGTACCAAGTGCCGCCTACCCCAGTCGCGCGTTCGATCACTTTGGCATTGAGCCCAAGTTTGTCA
>JBIIWK010000337.1:0-3272 GCA_044338955.1 Burkholderiaceae bacterium | reverse complement strand
CGCTGCGGCACCCTCTACCCCTAGCAGCGCTTCACGCAACGCTGGGCGCTGCGTGCGCGGATCGAGCCAAATTGCTGCGAACGCACGCGCGAACTCTGGGTCAAGAATTGAACCGAGCGCACGCTGCGCTGAGAAAAAATAGACGCCCTCGTCGGGCTTAAACCACCCAAACAATCGGTCACCGAGGCTGACATCAGGCACGATTGACTCAAGAGTCTGCCGCCAGTCTGCTGCCTGATCCGCTTCGGGCGAAGCGAGTCGCTCAATTTCTTGAAAAGTGATCGCCACAATCTGCTGAGCTGATAATTTACGCAAATAAGAAAGATCAAGGATATAAGGTTGCGTCGGCTCAAAGCGGCCGCTGGGTGTCAGCAGGCGGATGCTGTAAAACTTAAAAACGCTCCAACTAAATATCCCCTGCCCACAAAGCGCCCAACCGCCCCCCGCTTGCTCATGCAAGTGCCTAGGTAACTCTTCAGACTTGCTCTCTGAAGAAAATTCCTCAAACATCACGCTTGGAGGCATAATTGGGCTCGATGAAGTAAGTGAAAATACGTTAAGAACAGTTTAAACTATAAAGTTCAAAAAAATACCGACTGGTAATAAAATATACTTATTAGACATAACCGCCCAATTGACAAAAACCCGAATGATTGAAACCCCCACCATCAAACTGTCATTCAAACAACAGCAACTACAATTTCGTGAAAACGCAATTTTAGACGCCGTCAATCGGCTATTGGCACAAAAAGGCTTTGATCTCATGACGATGGATGAGGTCGCGGCAGATGTAGGCATTGCCAAGGCCAGCCTCTACAAGCATTTTCAGTCTAAAGAACAACTGGCCGCCGCCTCGATGACTCGCCTGCTTGAGCAGGCGATCGCCTTGGCGCAAGGGCTGCCCGAGCACCAGCCCCCCTTTGACAAGCTTAAAGCGGTGATGCGCTGGGCCGTCACAGAGCACCTTGGTGGCACCATGCCCCTATTACCCTCAACCCGTTCAAGTATCCAGCAGGCATTGCTTGGCTACCCCCCTTATATCGAGCGCCTCAGCGCCCTGACTGAGCAACTCGGCGAGTGGATTGAGCAAGCGCAAGCCTCACGCAGCCTATCAGCCTCGCTTCCTGGCGAGGTTATTTTGTACACAATCTACGCACGTTCGTGTGATCCGGTCGCCGACTTCTTAAAGATGGGCGGCGCGTTCTCAGACCAGGATATTGTTGATCTGGTGATTCACACCGCCTTTCAGGGCCTGACTGGACAAACTTAACCCACAGCGCAGTCTGCTTCGCGCAACGCATCGGCTAGAATCGGTTTCTTTTTTGGGGATGCGTCATGTGGTTTAAAAATCTTAAGTTATTTCGACTGTCACCCTCCTTCACCTTGACAGCGCCCCAACTCGACGCACTTTTGGCCAAAGAACAGTTTGTATCCGCTGGCGCTGCGGCCCCCCTTTCAATTGGTTGGGTCCCTCCGCGCGAAGAAGACGTTCGCTTTGCCTATGGCGTCGGCCACCAAGTATTGTGCGCGTATCGCACCGAAAAAAAACTATTACCCACGACTGTCATCAATCAGTTCGCTAAGGTCCGCGCCCAAGAACTAGAAGATCAACAAGGCTTTAAGCCAGGTCGCAAACAATTACGCGACCTCAAAGAAGAAGTGACACAAACCTTGTTACCGCGTGCGTTTAGCCTTGCGCGAGACACGCGCGTCTGGATCGATCCGGTCAATCACTGGCTTGTGATTGATACGGCCTCCGCTTCAAAATCCGAAGAAATCCTCACCGCGCTGGGCAAAGCCATTTACCCGTTTCCGGTCGAGCCCGTGCACGTGACCATTAGCCCTGCCGCGGCCATGACAGACTGGGTGCTTGGCGGACACGGGCCGGCAAATTTTACGGTGGATCAAGATGCCGAATTACGCTCAGGTGGCGACAAGGCCGCCGCAGTGCGCTACGTCAAACATGCTTTAGATAGTGCCGATATCCAAAAGCACATAAAAGGTGGCAAGCAATGCATGCGACTCGCCCTCACCTTTAATGATCGCATCTCGTTTGTGTTAACCGAAAACCTTGACATTAAGCGTGTGGCTGCGCAAGACATCTTGGATCAGTCCGAGCAAAACATGCCCGTTGATGCCAACGAACAATTTGACGGCGACTTTACCTTGATGTGCGCAGAGTTGAATCAAATGCTTTCTGCGCTGCTCGAGGCACTTGAAGAAAAGGTCGTAATAGCCAAAGCTGCGTAACTTGCTTCCGCCCCACGGGGCGAGCTAAATACGAGGTCGCGCAGTCACCAAGCCGCCGTGTCGCTCAACATGTAAAGGACCTCTCCATGGATCTTATGATTACCAGCAAAGTCCTCAAGACAGTCAAGGGGGGAGTCTTGCTTGAGGTACAAGCTGACGATTTAAAGGTGCAGGCCTATATCGTCATCTCAGATGTTGACATGGCGGTGGTCGAAGCGCTTGTGCCGATGTCAGTTTTTGAAAGTGGTGCACAAGTTCACGTCGCCGGAGTTGAAGCCTTGGGTGACAGCACAGAACAAGTTGTGCAAGTGCTTGAAAATATGGATCCCAACGACATCGTGGTGTTTTTATGCGAAAACGCTGTGGCGTATGCCGAAAGCCTGACCGTATTGGGCCTGAAACACTAGGCAAGGCTCAAACACGGAGCCGAGCCTCAGCCGCTAAAACAGTCGGCACCATACGGGCACAGTCGGCACCATACGGGCGCCGCTACTGCGTGACTGCCCTGGCGCTTATGGTCAAACCCGTATCATCCGGCGCTCTTCTTTGAAAAAGATGTGATCACTAGCGCGACAACACCAACGGCCATCACAAGCAATGAAATATAGACGGCCCCCTTACTGATGGCGTAGGTCACGCTTGAATACGTCAGAAATGCGCAAGTCAGACAAAAGACGATGGGCGTGAAGGGAAACAGCGGCACCTTGAACGGACGTTCTGCCTGCGGATCTTTGACTCGCATCACAAAGAGCGATACGCCCACTAAAAACAAAAAGGCCCAAAACACTGGCGCAGTGAACTCAACCATCACCTCAAAGCCATCGGTTTGCCAAACACCCAAACCCACCAATGCCAAACTTAAGATCGATTGCACCAAATAGGCCGCCACTGGTGAGCCGCGCCCAGCATGCCAGTTGCCCATAAAACGCAAGGCGGGCCAATCGCGCCCTAAGGCATAGTTGGTACGCGCCCCTACAATCATAGTGGCATTAATACTGGTCAACGCAGACACGGCCACAAAA
>JBIIWK010000336.1:0-3275 GCA_044338955.1 Burkholderiaceae bacterium | reverse complement strand
TTATTTATTTGGAAAAAAAAACGGTGACTCACCAATTTTCGGAGATTTCATGAGCACAACTACTTCAAGCACAGGCTCGATCGATGATCGTAAGCGACCGATGACTCGCGAAGAAAAGCGAGTCATTCTTGCTTCTTCAGCCGGCACTATTTTTGAATGGTACGACTTTTATCTGTATGGTTCGCTTGCCGCGATTATCGGGGCACAATTCTTTTCGTCGTTTCCTGAAGCGACACGTAACGTGTTCGCGTTGCTTGCGTTTGCAGCCGGCTTTTTAGTGCGTCCGTTCGGTGCACTGTTCTTTGGTCGCTTAGGCGACATGATCGGACGTAAGCAAACCTTCCTCATGACGATTTTGATCATGGGCCTGTCGACATTCGTGGTCGGCCTCTTACCTGGCTACAACACGATTGGCTGGGCGGCTCCGATCATCTTGATCGCGTTGCGTATGTTGCAAGGCTTGGCGCTAGGTGGCGAGTATGGTGGTGCTGTTGTGTATGTCGCTGAGCATGCACCGGCAAATCGGCGTGGTTTTTTCACCAGCTGGATTCAAACCACTGCGACCTTAGGTCTTTTGCTTTCGCTGATGGTGATTCTGGTTGTTCGCACAATGGTTGGTGAAAAAGACTTTGCCGAGTGGGGCTGGCGTATTCCTTTCTTGCTATCGATCTTCTTGTTAGCGATTTCTGTTTGGATCCGCTTGCAAATGGAAGAGTCGCCTGCCTTCAAAAAGATGAAGGAAGAAGGCACCCACTCAAAGGCACCAATTTCGGAAGCATTTGGTACTTGGCGTAATGGTAAGTTTGCGTTGATCGCCTTGTTTGGTTTGGTCGCAGGCCAAGCAGTGGTTTGGTACACCGGTCAGTTCTACGTACTGTTTTTCCTGCAAACGATTTTGCGCTTGGATATGTTTACTGCCAACGTGCTAATCGCTTGGTCGCTTATTTTAGGTACTGCCGGCTTTGTGATTTTTGGCACACTGTCAGACAAAATTGGACGCAAGAAAATCATTCTGGCAGGTTGCTTTCTCGCCATCGTGACCTACTTTCCTGTGTTTAAAACGATTACACAGTTGGCCAATCCGACTTTGAACGCCGCTCAGCAAAATACCAAGGTGACGGTTATTGCTGACGAAAAAGACTGCACATTTCAGTTCAATCCCGTCGGCACTGCTAAGTTCACTAGCTCTTGCGATGTGACCAAGGCGCTGTTGGCTCGTAGCTCGGTGAACTACTCGGTGCAATACACGCCAGGTGCGATTCCAGCTAAGGTTCAAGTTGGTAAGACAGAGATTGCTGGTTACGAAGGCTCAAAACTGACGGGCGATCAAGTCAAGACTGTACCTGCTGCGTTTACGAAGTCAGTCAACGACGCTCTTGCAGCATCTGGTTATCCTGTCCCCGGGCAACCGGTTAAAGGCATCATTAAGATGAGCGGCTTCTTCGACATCTTTAATGCCCAGGTGTTTCCGCTTATCTTGATCCTGACATACTTGGTGGTGTTGGTCACGATGGTGTATGGCCCGATTGCCGCTGCACTGGTTGAGTTGTTCCCGACCCGCATCCGCTATACCGGCATGTCATTGCCGTATCATATTGGTAACGGTTGGTTTGGTGGCTTGATGCCAGCGACAGCGTTTGCGATGATTGCGCAGACTGGAGATCCTTACTATGGCTTGTGGTATCCAATCGTGATCGCAGGTATGACGTTTGTGATCGGCGTGCTCTTTGTTCCAGAGAACAAAGATAAGGACATCTTCGCTGAAGATACCCGTCGCAAGAGCTAACGCCTGACGTAGTTTAAAAACCCCGGTTCAACGAAAGTTTGGCCGGGGTTTTTTATTATGGGTGAAGAATTTAGTGCTGGTAGGCGGTTCTGCAAGCCAACCTAACGGAGCGAAACTCATGCTGACCTGAGCTCTGAGCTAGCCGAGTGAAACCAACACTGAATTGAGATCTGATCCTGCAAAATGCAGCTGCCGAGAGATCGCCTCAAACCGTCACGACCTTAGCGTGAGTTGATACGACTGATCACATCTGCGGTCAACACGTGACGGCGAATTTTCCCGGTAGGGGTAAAGGGTAATTCGTCATAAAACTCAAGCATCTCAGGAAGCTTGTAATCAGCAACCTGACCTTTGAGCATCGTGGTGACGTCGTCGAGGGTCAGCTTCGCTTCGGGCTTGAGCACCACGCACAGGCAGTTTTTTTCACCCAAACGAACATCATTTACACCCACGATAGCCGCATGCAGAATAGAGGGGTGGGCATACAGAAATTCTTCAATCTCGCGCGGAAAATATTTCTTTCCTCCACGATTAATCATTTCTTTACGCCGCCCCACGATCATGACATTGCCGGCCTGATCGACGTATTTACCCAAATCACCGGTTCTGAACCAGTCGTCATCTGTGAAAAGTTCTTTATTTGCGTTGGGGTTATTAAAGTAGCCTAGGTGCACAGAAGGGCCATAGGCGGCGATTTCGCCTTCTGAGCCATACGGCACATCTTTACCCTCCTCATCAATGATGCGTAGCTCCATTTGCCCAACGATACGGCCAATGGTGCCGTTCACTTTCTCGGGGTCATCTTCAAAGCGTGTAAAGGTGTGAAAGCCAGTTTCAAGCATGCCGTACAGTTCGAGCAAATGGCCCTTCATATACTTTTGATAGTCGCGGATGGTTTCAATCGCAGCAGAGGCCCCGCCCGTGACGACAACACGTAACGACGAGCAATCGAATTTTTGAAAGTCTGGTACGTTCATGATGGCGAGCAACGAGGCAGGCGCAGTCGGTATAAAGGTGGCACGGTGTTTTTCAATGAGTTCAAGCGCACGCGTGGCTTGGAATTTTTCCATTAAGACTGCGCGTGCGCCTGCCATCACCGTTTGCAACAGACTAAGGTATCCCCAGTTCAGGCCGACCGGTAGCCAGATCAGCAAAACTTCATCCTGCGTCACCTGCATCTCGCGGTTGATCACTTCGGCTGCGTACAGCGTGGTGTTAAAGCTATGCATGACACCCTTGGGGTCACCTGTAGTGCCTGAAGTAAAGGCCATGCGCATCACTGCATCTGGGCTCATGTGAATACGCTCGGCTGCAGGAAGTGGTACTTCTGTGGCTAGCCCTTGCTCGAGTGAATGCACATTCTTAACAACCGTGTCGCCTGACACAACAACCGTTGTCAAATTAGGTAGTGCTGGGCGCAGTTCATCGATCATGGCCGCGTAATCAAAACCCTTGAAGTTTGAGGCGCAGACAAAGGCTTTGCTATTCG
>JBIIWK010000085.1:0-11415 GCA_044338955.1 Burkholderiaceae bacterium | reverse complement strand
GTCTAGGTTTAAATCCAATCACGCTTTAATCTTTAAGAGCCACTCTCATGACCAATGCCTTGCATGACCTAACGTTAGCGCAAGCAGCAGAGCTGCTACGCACGCGCAAGCTCTCGCCACTTGAATATGTCAACCATCAAATCGCGCGTATTGAAACGTTTGATGTGCAACTCAGCGCGTTCATTACACCGACCTTCGACTTGGCACGCCAACAAGCACAAGCGGCTGAGACTCAGATCATGGCGGGTGACTATCGTGGGCCCATGCATGGCGTGCCCTTTGGGGCAAAGGATATCTACGAAACAGCAGGCATTCTGACCTCTGGGGGCTCGCGCACGGCGCAGCACTATGTGCCCACCAAGGATGCCGCGGTCGTAGCTAAGCTCTACGGCGCTGGTGCCGTACTGATGGGCAAACTCAACACACACGAATTTGCACATGGTGGCCCTTCACTTGATCTGCCTTGGCCGCCAGTGCGCAACCCTTGGGGCCTAGATCGGTTCAGTGGCGGTTCATCTAGCGGCTCAGGAGCCGCAGTCGCAGCGGGGTTCGTGCCCGCAGCCTTAGGTACCGACACAGGGGGATCGATTCGCGGTCCGGCTTCACTGTGTGGCATCGCAGGCTTTATGCCGAGCTCGGGGCTGGTGAGTCGCACCGGCGTGATGCCTAATTCGTTTACCTTCGATCACTGTGGCCCGATGGCCTGGACAGTCGAAGACTGTGCGCTGATGTTGCAAGCAATAGCCGGGCACGACCCGAAAGATGGCAACAGCTTTGCGCAACCCATCCAAGATTACAAGTCTCAGTTGGCCGGCGGTGTCAAAGGTCTGCGTATCGGTGTGCTGCGCCACTGGTGGGAAGAAGAAAACCCGGCCAATCCTGAACATCTGCAAGCACTTGAACGGGCCATCGATACTTTCAAACAGTTAGGTGCCCACGTGACAGACTGCCGCGTGCGTTCGATGCAAGACTACATGGATGTCAAGGTGGTCATCGCTGAGACTGAAATCTTTGCGGTACATCAGCCTAATCTGATCGGTCGCCCAAATGACTTTGGGCACGATTTCTTGAGTCGCATCCTACCCGCCTCACTGTTTCAATCCGTTGATTACTTGGCAGCGACACGCGAGCATCGGCGGATGATCAACGAGATGCAACCCATTTATGAAAAGTTTGATTTGCTCTTGATGCCCACCTTCGGCCCAGCCAGCCCAATCACAGCGCATCGCCCCATCACGTTTTGGCAACGTGGCAATTCACAGGTGCTAGCCAATGTCACTGGAGGCCCTGCGCTTGCTGTGTGTTGCGGCTTTAATACAGCCGGGCTGCCGATGGGCTTGCAACTCGTCGGAGCCCCACAGGCCGATGCCTTAGTCTTACGCGCCGGCCATACCTATGAATTGGCAGCCGGCTTGCGAGCGAAACGCCCGACACTCGTTGCGGGCAATCAGGCGCCGGTACTCGCACCGCAAAACTTAACACCTGACACATCGGGCTGCGATGCGGCCACGCGGGAGCTCGCCACCCGCATGGCAAAGAATGCTGGCCTTAAGCTCAACGAGGCACAAACCGAAATCTTGCTTGAAGCTGCACCTTATGCCTTCGCTATGACTCAGCGCCTGCGAAAAAATCGCAACTGGTTCGAAGAGCCTGCAAATGTTTTCAGAACTTAAACTGAGCGGACAGCTCGCTCATCCTTAGCGTTGTCGCGACCTCTTGACTTAGGTTTTTGCCTGCTAGATTGACGCAGCGTGATTAAACTTCGTATTCGACCAATTGTAGACACACCTGATTCATCGATTTCTTAAAATTTCTATAAAAAAAGAGAAGAGACACGTTCATGATCAATCTTAAAAGCCGCCTCCAACAACCTGAAATATTATTGGCACCAGGTGTGTATGACGCTTTGTCGGCCTTGATGGCAGAGCAAGCAGGGTTTGAGGCTGTGTATATTTCTGGCGCTTCGGTGGCTTACACGACACTTGCGCGTTCTGACGTAGGGCTCACGACCTTTACCGAGGTCAATGAAAAAATCGTACAAATGCGTGATCGCATCAGCCTACCAATCATCGTAGATGCGGACACGGGCTTTGGTAACGCGTTAAATACCGAGCGGACCGTGCGCGGCTTTGAACGCAATGGCGCCAATATTATTCAGCTTGAAGATCAAAGTTTTCCAAAGCGCTGCGGCCATCTTGAAGGAAAAACAGTGGTATCAACCGCTGAAATGGTTGGCAAGATTAAAGCCGCTGTGAACTCACGTCACAGCACAGATACCTTGATCATGGCGCGTACCGATGCCGTCGCCGTTGAGGGGTTTGAGCAAGCACTTGAGCGCGCTGAACATTACCTGGCGGCAGGTGCAGATATTTTATTTATCGAAGCGGTGCGCAGTGACGAACAAATGCGAGTCGTCAACGAACGCTTTAAAGGCCGCGCACCTTTGTTGGCGAACATGGTCGAGGGTGGCAAAACACCGGTCAAGTCAACCGCCGCGTTGCAAGAACTGGGCTACTCAATTGCCATCTTTCCAGGTGGTACGGTACGTTCAGTGGCGATGACGTTGCAGGCGTACTTTGCAGAGTTGAAAGCCACGGGCAGCACAGACGGCTTTCGTGACAAGATGTTTAACTTTGACGGTTTAAATAGTTTGATCGGTACGCCAGAACTTTTGGCTCGCGGTAAGCGCTACGAATCAGGTGGCGAGTAGCAACCAAGAAATTAATCTCGAACTTTTACTGGAAACCCGCATGAAAACGTATCGCATCGCCACGATCCCCGGTGACGGCATTGGTAAAGAAGTGGTCCCCGAAGGACAGAAAGTGCTTGAAGCACTTGCACGGCAAAACCCTGCACTGAAATTCGAGTTCGAAAATTTTGATTGGGGTGGCGACTATTACCGCAAACACGGCATGATGATGCCTGAAAATGGCCTGGATCCTTTACGCAATAAAGACGCGATTTTGTTTGGCTCGGCGGGCGATCCACATATCCCTGATCACATCACGCTGTGGGGGCTGCGTCTAAAGATTTGCCAAGGTTTTGATCAGTACGCCAACGTGCGCCCTACCCGTATTTTGCCCGGCATTGACGCACCACTTAAGCGCTGCACGCCGGCCCAACTCGACTGGGTCATCGTTCGAGAAAACTCAGAAGGCGAATACTCTGGTGTAGGTGGTCGTGCGCATCAAGGCCACCCGATTGAAGTCGCCACCGATGTCAGCATGATGACGCGCGCCGGTGTTGAACGCATCATGCGCTATGCGTTCAAACTTGCACAATCTCGTCCGCGCAAATTGCTGACTGTTGTGACAAAATCAAACGCACAGCGCCACGCCATGGTGATGTGGGATGAAATAGCGGTGCAGATTTCTAAAGAGTTTCCGGATGTGACCTGGGATAAAGAGCTGGTGGATGCCGCCACCGCACGGATGGTCAATCGCCCCGCCACTCTTGATACGCTGGTCGCGACCAACCTACACGCCGATATTTTGAGCGATCTCGCAGCCGCCTTAGCAGGTAGTCTGGGTATTGCCCCGACAGGTAATATCGACCCCGAGCGACGCTACCCATCGATGTTTGAACCCATCCACGGCTCGGCCTTTGACATCATGGGCAAAGGTTTGGCAAACCCTATTGGCACCTTTTGGTCAGTGGTGATGCTGCTCGAGCATTTGGGTGAACAGGCCGCCGCCGATCGGTTGATGGCCGCGATCGAAGCGGTGACCGCCAACCCAAGGCTGCATACGCGTGATTTAGGTGGCTTGGCCACCACCGCACAAGTGACAGCGGCGGTGTGCGAAAAAATCGCCTAATCCAATCGCCTTTATAACGGGACTCACCACGTACCAGATACGCGGTGAGTTGCTCGCTTAAGGGAGGGCGCAGCGGTGACGCACCAAGATTGCACCGCTCGCACCAAGCACGGCATAGCCCTGGTTTTGCGCCTTAAGGCGTTGGCTGAATCTGCTGCAGATCAGCCACGCGCTTAGCCACTAGCATCGACCACTTATTAAAGGCCGCCTTGGCATAGCCCCAAGATTGAAACGAGCTCATATAGCCGTTTGCCCAAGTTTGGGCCGCTTGCGTGGCACCCTCATTTAGTTCTGCCGCATACTTACGACCAATCTCGGTATCGCGACACTCGGCCAATACCGCGCCCGTCGCGCCGTCGCGAAATTGCATTTCCATGCCCGTTTCACCCAAATAGGGCGTCGATCCAGCCGGGCGTCCGGTGACCTTGCCTGAGCTCGCCTCAGCAATAAACGCATACGGGATCAAGGTACCTGCAACGCTACCAGGAACAGAGGTCGGCACCAAATCAGTCAGGGCAATCCGAAGCACCACTACCCCAGCCCCAGCCTGTGTGACAACGGATATCTGAGGCTTCAGCGAGTCTCGAAGCGTCTGATAGAAGTAATCGGTGAGCTGCTTTAAATCAGTTGGGTCAACCGCCGGCACTTTGCCATCTTTTGAATCTTTCGGTGCAGCCAACGACACGACGATCGGTGTGATCTGGATTTTTTTATATTTTTTTGGATCAAAGCGAGTATCGCGCCAACACTCGATGCCTTGCATCGCAGCTACCGGTTTGAGCTTAGCGTAATTGGTTAAAAATCCGCTTTGCGTCAAACGGGCTGAATCAATCGCCGTCACGTTCTCGCCTGTACCAAGCGCAGCCTCATAGGTTTTACAACCAGTGAGCGCGCCCGCAACAAGCGCACATAAACCTGCGCCCACAACCAACCGACTGCGCAAGAACAATGTTTTAGCGTCACGCATCTATTTCGCCTTACCCATGACATAGTCTGGCAGCACCGTCACCACCGCAGGGAAAACCGTAACGATGACAATACAAATGACCAGGCAGATAAAAAACGGAATCGCGGCAAGCGCAATCGTATTGCTGTCTTTGCCGGTCATGTTTTGCAACACGAATAAGTTAAACCCCACCGGTGGCGTGACCTCTGCGATCTCAACCAACAAGACGATAAAGATTCCAAACCAGATCAGATCGAAACCCGCTTTTTGAATCATCGGCAACACGACGGCTGCGGTCAGCACAATCATGCTGATGCCATCCAGCGCAGTCCCTAAAATCAGATACACCACCACCAAACACCCGATCAGGGCATAGGGCGACAGTTGCATGGCATTGACCCACTCAGCCAATTCGCGAGGCACGCCGGTAAACGCCATCGTTTTGGTCAAGAAGGCCGCGCCAGCCAAGATAATCATGATCATGCAACTGGTGCGTGTGGTGCCCATTAAACCTTCCCAGAAATTCTTCCAGGTCAGCGAACGACTGTAGGCTGCGATCGCCAACGAGCCAAAGACGCCATAGGCCGCACACTCGGTTGCTGTGGCGTAACCGGCCACCAGCACCCAAACGATAAAGATGATCAACAACATACAGGGGATTAAGTTACCGCTTTTTTTCACCTTTTCAAGAAAGCTTGACGGGGGATCGGCAGCAGGAACTTTTGATGGATTACGAATCGACCACCAGGCGATATAGCCCATAAACAGCGCCATCAAAATCGCAGAGGGAATAAAGCCCGCAAGAAAGATTCGGATAATTGAGGCGTCGGCCGCAACGGCGTACACCACCATCGTGATCGAAGGCGGGATCAGAATCCCTAACGTACCAGACGTGGCCAAGGCGCCCAACGCCAGCTTTTCGTCGTAGCCGCGTTTTTTAAGCTCGGGCAAAGCCACTTTTGCAATCGTGGCACAAGTGGCTGCAGACGAACCACTGACTGAACCGAAGATGCCACAGCCCAGCACTGTTGTGTGCATTAAGCGGCCAGGCACTCGATTGAGCCACGGGCGTAGCCCCTCAAACATTTCTTCACTTAACTTTGTTCTGAATAGAATTTCACCCATCCAGATAAACAAGGGTAAGGCCGCAAGCTCCCAAGAGGCGTTGGTCTCCCAAAACGCTGAGAATAAGTTTTTACCCGGTTGTGTGTTGACAAAAAAAGCTTGCCCGACCCAGCCGCAAATCGCCAAGGTCATGGCGATCCAAATGCCGCCAGATAAAAACAACAACATGATGATCAGTAAAAACAGACCGATTCCGAGCGTTTCCATAAAGTATCTCTAAAAATTGCAGACTAAGCGTCGAAAAACCCGATAGTCCTGTATCTGAGGGCGTAAAGCTTTAGTCAGTAAGCAGACGCAAAACGCGACTACTACCTTGAGAGCCGAGTACCAAACGCGCAAGAAAAAAGACACGCGCTAAGCCCATCACGGCCGCTTTAGACATCAGAAGAAAAGTCACCCTTCGCATGCCGCTCTTCAACGGCAACCACATAGGTTGGGCGATTGCCGCGCGCGACAATAACAAGCTCGTCGACCACAGCGATAAAAAATAACCAAGCACCGATCAGAAAAGACATTTGTGGAATCCACATCGGCATGGGTAATAGCCCGCCGGCAACATCTTTAAAGACATAGCTTTCGTAGGTAAACAAGGTCGCTGACCAAGCCAAATACCCCACCGCGACGGCAGCACAGGCAAGCGACACCAGTTCGAAACGGTGACGCGGCTTAGGAGAGAGTTTTTCGAGCAGCAAGGTGACGCGCACGAAATCGCCGTGCTTAAACGCATGCGCCATGGCTAAAAACGCAGCAGCCGCACACAGCCAAGCCACCACGTCGTTGACGGCACCGGTTTTAATTCCAAACTCGCGCAGCACGCTTTGCCCGACCATCAAGGCGCAAATCGCGCACACGCAGACTGCGGCAATGCCGCCCGCCACGAGGTACAGCGTGTCAAGAAATTTTCTCATGGGGCGACATCACTTTGGTCTAAAGAATCAACAAACAAAAATTACTTAGCAGGTACAAGCTTACGATAGTCAGCCATCAAAGTGGTACCTTGCGCACCAGCTTTCTTTTCCCAGTCAGTCAAAAGCGTGGCACCAATTTTGTTGAATTCAGCTAAAAAAGTGGCCGACGGCACCGTAATGGTCATGCCGTTGTCAGTCAGGATTTTTTTCAATGAAGCTTCTTTTTCTTCGCTGGTTTTCCAGCCTCGTGCTTGCGCCTCGGCAGCCACTTTCGTGACAGCCTCTTGCGTTGCTTTATCTAGAGCGTTAAAGGCTTTCAAGCTAACAATGACGGCATTCTTTGGAATGAAGGCCTGAAAGTCGTACCAAAACTTCATGCTTTCGTACGTTTTTGTATCAACGCCCGTCATGCTCGAAGACAAATAGCTTTCCACCACCCCCGTGGCAAGCGCCTGGCTTAGCTCAGCGGCTTGAATCGTGACCGGAACCATATTCATTAACTCGGCCAGACGGGCAGTAACAGGCGAATACGATCTCCATTTCAGACCTTTCATCTCTGCGACCGAGTTCACGGGCTTTTTGGTATAAATCCCCTGCGGATTCCAAGGCACCGTAAATAGAATCTTCATGCCTTGAGCTTCTAAATATTTGTCCAGTGCTGGGCGCTGAACCTGGTCAAGACTTTTGGCTTGAGCATAATTACCAACCAAATTAGGCATGCCATCCATACCGAACAGTGGATTTTCATTTTCGTAGTTGACTAAGAGAATCTCGCCCAATTGAGCCTGACCACCCTGCACAGCCCGCTTGATCTCTGGAGCTTTAAACAGCGAAGCATTGGCGTGCACCACAATTTTGAGCTTGCCTGCCGTGGCGGCATCAACCTGCTTGGCAAAATACTCGAGGTTCTCAGTATGAAAGTTGGCCGGCGCATAAGCCGAAGGCAAATCCCATTTAGTTTGTGCCTGAGCCAAGCTGGTCAAACCAACACAGGCCAAGGCAGCGGCCAAGCGAATAAGAGGTAAGCGGGACATGGTGTCTCCTGGACGATGGATTAAGGTAAAAGGTACTAATCGGCGCATCAAGTACTACTTGGTACACAAGGGGCTGCATTCACACCGACCGGCGCAGATCAACGCTTGCGCACTGCACCATCACGGATGGCAAACATAGTAACGAAGAAGTAACATCCATGCTCAAAATTAGCAGAAAAAATACCAAAATTAAGGGATTCATTTTGAACGCACACTACGAGCTATTACTTAAAGGCAACAGCCTGAGCTTTAAGGGAGGTTTTTTTGGCCTCTGTAATGTCGCGCTGCTCACCGCGGGCGATGGCACCCGTATCCTCTTCGATACCGGCCATTACTGCGTGCGCAAAGCCTTGCTGGCAGGCCTCAAAGAGCGCGGCCTCGCCCCAACGGATATCGACCTAGTGTTTTTATCTCACCTACATTTTGACCATTGTCAGAATCTGGACTTGTTTAAAGGGGTCAAAGTTTGCGTCAGCGAAACCGAGTTGGCCTACGCGCGCAATCCGCACCCAGATGACCTGTTCGTCCCCTGGAAAATTCATGAACTACTCGCCGAGTTTGATGTACGTGTCTTACCCAAGCGAGGCGAATTAGTACCGGGCGTTGAACACTTCGAGGTTCCGGGGCACACCACGGGCTCGCAGGCACTGCGTTTCACGCAGGCCGACGGGCGCCGCGTGGTCTTAGCAGGCGATGCGGTCAAGTATCCTAAAGAGGTATTAGCCCAAATGAGCGATATGTGCTTTGGCTCGCCCGAAGATTCAAAGCGCTCAATTGCCGAGATCTGCGAAGGCACCGATGTCATTGTGCCAGGGCATTTTCCTGAGATATTCAGACGCAACGGTGGCTGGATTTGGGATGAACCACCCTCGATTGAGCTGATTTTGCGCTAGAAACGACGGCCTGTTCAAAAATATTTTGAGCAGTCTTACTTTTGCACATTTTTAATTTTTATTTGCCCCTTCTTTTTACTTTAGTTTGTACATTTCTAATTTTTTTAGGTATATTCAAATCTCGATGGGGAGTAGCTCCAGTTCTTTGTGATCCGATTCGAAGTTGATCTCACAAAGGGCACGTCAAGTCGTCAGTACGAAGCGAAAGCTTCCGGCTTGTCGGGCATATAACGGAACCATAACAAGCCGAGCAAGACCTTCGATCAGTGGCCTAACAAGGTTAGCTTTGCTATGGGCGTTTTGTTGATTGTTCAACGACAGCCTTGGTATTGCGTTTGTTGTTTAGGTTTTGATTGATTGTCCTTTTTAGGTTTGAACAATGGAATTATTCTCCTCCGTATGGTGGTCTGCTCTTCTCGCCATCATTTTGATTGATCTCGTACTCGCGGGTGACAACGCAATCGTGATTGCGCTGGCTGCTCGTAAATTGCCCCCTGCTCTACAAAAGAAAGCCATCTGGTGGGGTACCGTCGGAGCGATTGTCGTGCGCTCTAGCTTAACGGTTGTCGTTGTTTGGCTGCTCAAAATCCCTGGTCTCATGCTCGTCGGCGGTCTCGGGCTTCTTTGGATTGCCTGCAAATTGATTCTCGATACCGGAGATGATAAAGAGCACGATATCCACGTCACCTCGTTTTGGGGCGCAATGAAAACCATCATCGTGGCCGATGCCTTGATGGGCATTGACAACGTTCTTGGGGTCGCTGGCGCTGCGCAAGGCTCGTTTGATCTTGTCGTGATCGGTTTACTGATCAGCGTTCCAATCGTTGTATTTGGCAGCACGCTTGTGCTGAAATTAGTCGAGCGTTGGCCTGTCATCATCAACATTGGCTCAGCCGTTCTGGCCTTCACTGCAGCCAAAATGATCACCGACGAGGCTCTGCTTAATCCGATTTTTGACGGTACCGCACGCATTAACGAAATCGCGCGTTGGTCAACCTATGTCATCGCAATCGCAATCGTGCTGATTACGGGTAAATATGCTTCGCGCAAATCGAGTACCAATAGAAACAAGCTCCCTTCATCCAAAAATGTCAATCAAAAAAACTAGGAGATTTTTAAATGGAAACCCTGATTGTTTACATTAATGATTCTGAGTACGCGCGCAATCAACTCGCTACGATGATTAATGCCCGTCAGCCAACCAAATGCGTGCTGGTAGGCTGCCCACCCAAGCTAAACCGCCATATTTCACGCTGGATTTCAGGCGGTGCTCGTAAAAAGTGGCAAACCCAGTGGTCGGACACGGCTTGTGCCGAAATATCGAAGGCCTTTGCCTCTGATGGGCACCAGTTCGTTCATCGCGTAGCCTTTGGCCCCCTGATTAATGTCACCAAGCAACTTCAAGGTGAATTTCTCGGGGCTCGGGTGCTAGATGCTCGTCGGCCCAAGCTGGCTCAAACGCCAGAGCCTCTGGTTGAAGGTCAGCAGACTCGGCCTGATTTGGTATCTACGGCAATGGGCGTCGCAGCAACCACCGCGATTTTGGCCTTAGCAGCCGACTAGTTTTTTAGCCCCCTCGAATCCCCCTTCGCGCTCGCGAAGGTCAGAATTCAAATTTCCATATATGATTAACAGGCTCAGGCTCTCTAATGAGGGACTGAGTCTTTTTTGTTCGCTCTGAGCCGATAGAAGAGCTCGCCCTGAGCTTTTTATTTTATGTTGGCCTAAATTTTTGACCGACCTCGCTTTGTAGTCGGCCTGCTGTTTCTAGCCGTGACCTTTACGGCGGGATACTCACCTGATAATTGATAAAAATGACAGAGACAACGCAATCTTCAACCAACCCTGTGGGCCCGTTTGCCGGGCTGACCGTCATCGAACTCGGCCACAGCGTGGCGGCGCCCTTCGCCGGACAAATTCTCAGTGAGCTTGGGGCACGCGTCATCAAGATCGAAAAGGCTGACGGCGACGATGCCCGCCGTTGGGGCCCCCCCTTCTGGGAGGGTGCTTCGGCTTTTTTTCAAGCTTTGAACCGCAACAAGCAATCGGTGGTCTGCGAACTTCGCGACCCCGAACAGATCGCAGCACTCAAAGATCTAATTTGCAACGAGGCTGACATCGTCATTCAAAATCTGCGCCCGGGCCACGTTGAGCAGCTTGGTCTAGATGGCAAAAGCCTGTTGGCGCGCCAGCCTCGTCTGATTTACTGCAGCCTTGGGGCCTTCGGTCGCGAAGGTCCGCTTAAAGCACGCCCTGGCTATGATCCGCTGATGCAAGCCTTCGGCGGCATTATGAGCACGACCGGTGAGCCGGGTAGACCCGCCGTGCGTGTGGGCGCCTCGATTGTCGATATGGGCACGGGGATGTGGGGCATCATCGGCATCCTGACTGCGCTCTATGAGCGTCAAGTCTCAGGCGTGGGCCGCATCGTTGATGTATCACTGTTTGAGACTGCAACGTGTTGGGTGTCCTTGCTCGCGTCGCAATACTTGGCCTCAGGTCAATTAGCTGGCAAGCAGGGCTCTGGCGCACCTGGCATCGTGCCCTACAAGGGTTACCTGACCAGCGATGGTGAAATCGTGATTGCAGCGGGTAGCGATGGTTTGTTTAAATCGTTGGCCAAGGTCTTGGGTCGACCCGAATGGCTGGACGACGTGCGCTTTGTCGACAACCCAGCGCGCGTCAATCACCAAG
>JBIIWK010000335.1:0-3293 GCA_044338955.1 Burkholderiaceae bacterium | reverse complement strand
CTTGTTTTATCGGCGACGTCGGCATTGGCTTGAATCCGGCTTTGCTCAAACGTGTCGCCGAAGCCGACCTGGTGTTGTTAGTCGGCGGACGCATGTCAGAGATGCCAAGTCAAGCTTACACACTGTTCGATATCCCTGTGCCCAAGCAAACATTGGTACACGTGCACCCCGATAGCGGCGAACTTGGCCGTGTCTACCGCGCAGCGGTGGCGATTAACGCCTCGCCGATTGCGTTTGCCTCAGAATTAGCGTCAGTGGCAACGCCAGCCTCGCAGCCTTGGGCGGCAGATACAGCGACCATGCACCAAAGCTATCTGGCCTGGAGCGACCCCGCCCCGATTCAAACGCCCGGCACCCTACAAATGGGCGGCGTGATGCAATACCTTGAGGCTAACTTGCCCGCTGATGCCATTATGGCCAACGGCGCCGGCAACTTTGCCACTTGGCTTCATCGCTTTCACCGCTTCACTCAGTTCGCAACCCAAATCGCACCGACCTCTGGCTCGATGGGCTATGGCTTACCTGCCGCCGTTGGCGCCAAGCGCCTATGGCCTGAAAAAACCGTGGTCTGCTTTGCAGGCGATGGCTGCTTCATGATGCACGGGCAAGAGTTTGCAACGGCCGTGCAATACAACTTACCGATTATCGTCTTGATCATCGATAACGGCATGTACGGCACCATCCGTATGCATCAAGAAAAAAACTATCCTGGCCGCGTTTCGGCGACCAAGCTGCAAAATCCTGATTTCGCTGCATACGCCCGCGCCTTCGGTGGCCATGGCGAACGTGTCGAAACGACTGAGCAATTTGGCCCCGCCTACGAACGCGCGGTGGCAAGTGGGCAACCAGCCATCATTCATTGCCTGATTGATCCTGAAACCATTACACCCACCACCACGATTTCAAAACTACGGGCGGCTGCACTCAAAAATTAATTTCAAGGCGCCTTACGGTTGGTTAGAGGCGCTTATCCAAATTTTTACATGACTCAGTCGAACGCGATACCGCAAGCAGTTTTCTCAAACGTACAGCTCAAATTGGCGTATGGGTATTGCGTACATTATCGACCGAGCCTTGGTATCGTTCAATCATTACTTTAGGAGCACGACATGGCCGCTGAAGCCTCATTTAACTGGGAAGACCCCCTCTTGCTGGATAGCCAGCTCACCGACGAAGAACGCATGGTGCGCGACGCTGCGCGTGCATATTGCCAAGACAAACTCTTGCCTCGCGTGGTCAATGCCTTTCGCAACGAAAAAACCGACGTCGAAATTTTTACTGAGATGGGTGAACTTGGCCTGTTAGGTGCAACGATCCCCACTGAATACGGCGGCTCGGGCTTGAATTATGTGAGCTACGGGTTGATCGCACGCGAAGTCGAACGCGTTGACTCAGGCTACCGCTCGATGATGTCGGTTCAATCATCGCTGGTGATGTTGCCGATCAATGAGTTTGGTAGCGAAGAACAAAAACAAAAATATTTACCCAAGCTTGCTCGCGGTGAGTGGATTGGCTGTTTTGGCCTGACAGAGCCCGACCATGGTTCTGATCCCGCTGGGATGGAAACCCGCGCCGTCAAAACTGCCAACGGTTACATCGTTACCGGCAACAAAATGTGGATTTCGAATTCACCCATTGCCGACGTGTTCGTCGTATGGGGCAAGTGCGTAGGCGGTGATTACGACGGTCGCATTCGCGGCTTCATCCTTGAGAAGGGCATGAAGGGTCTGTCGGCACCTGCTATCCACGGCAAAGTCGGTTTACGCGCTTCAATCACAGGCCAAATCGTCATGGAAGGTGTCGAGATTGGCGACGAACAGATGTTACCTGGCGTGTCGGGCCTGAAGGGCCCCTTTACCTGCTTAAACTCAGCCCGTTTCGGGATTGCCTGGGGTGCGCTGGGTGCGGCAGAGTTCTGCTGGCACATGGCACGGCAGTACACGCTTGACCGTAAACAGTTTGGTCGCCCCTTGGCGGCTAACCAACTGATCCAGAAAAAACTGGCCGACATGCAAACCGAGATCACGCTAGCCTTACAAGGCTGCCTGCGCTTAGGCCGCATGAAAGACGAAGGCACAGCCGCTGTTGAAATCACCTCAATCATGAAACGCAACTCATGCGGCAAGTCGCTTGACATCGCCCGCATGGCACGTGACATGCTGGGTGGTAACGGTATTTCGGATGAGTATGGCGTGGCTCGCCATCTGGTCAATCTTGAAGTCGTGAATACCTACGAAGGCACCCATGACGTGCACGCCCTGATCTTGGGACGCGCACAGACAGGTATTCAAGCGTTCTTCTAAGCCAATTTCACTGTTCGTTCGAAAGCGGCGTGCGTACTTAGGGGCGCACGCTGTTTTTTTACTCAGAGAAATTGAATGCGGGTTCCATGAGCGCGATCTCAGTAGAGCTTAGCTTCATAATGCGAGCTTGTGCCTTCCAAGTCTGCACAACAGACCTCACTTCAAGAATGATTCTTTGCGCATGTGACTCGTTGAGATCATAGTACGAAGCGGTACTCGCAACGAGTTTCAAGTCAGGCCGATTGATCGAGGCATCCAAGTTAAGCACATGCTCAGCCTTGGACAAGTTCGGATTGACGTCAAAGGCCGGCGACAGTCGCCAGTTTTTACCGTCGAACAAAAAACCATGATTGCGCAAGTGGTCATCGCGGTTTGCCACGCAAACGTTAAATACAACGCGACGAAACAACTGCTCAAGGTCGCGCTTAAGCGTTGCTGGATTGCCTTGCGTTAACAGCAACCTGGCAAGGTCTACATAACTACTACCCTCGCTCTCTTGCCGCCCTAAGAGCGTCATGGCCGAAGCATAGAATACCCTTCGACCCTGCAAACGATCAAAACGTTTGACGCAAAACGTATGAAAATATTTACCGAATTTAAACACCTTGGCATCAGGCACATCAAGATTGGCTTTTACTGCAAGCGCGTGCACCACGCCCTCCCATCCACCGATATCCATGTCATCGTCGCGTGATGGAAACTTCGCAATCCACAACGAGCCATCGTTCTGAGTAAAGTTTGCTTTCGGGCGAGCGCCCCCAACGATCGGGCGAACCATCTAAAAAGCATCCAAAGTTACCAGCATCTTTATTCGGGAAATAAACCCCTTGGCTCAGAGGTAAGTCCGGGTCAATCGCAAAGCGACTCGAGTCAGTCAGCCAATTTTGAGAGTACTGAAAACGCAACTGCCCATGATCATTCGAGATGAACCCGACCAGCATTGGCTTTACGCAGAACTGTGCGTCCAGCCAGACTTCAAGTTGTTCGGCG
>JBIIWK010000084.1:0-11472 GCA_044338955.1 Burkholderiaceae bacterium | reverse complement strand
AAGACCATCTGCGCAAAGGCCAGCGTGATCATAATGAAATACACGCCTCGCGTGCGCAGCGAAATCGCTCCAATCAACAATGCTAAGGCGCCAGCCACAAGCATCGCCAACGGCCAGACAACAATCGCCTGGCTATAGCCCTGAGCTGACAAAATCGCCACCACGTAGGCACCTGCACCAAAAAAAGCTGCGTGACCTAACGCCACCATCCCGCCATAGCCCAAAATAAAATTCAAACTACTGGCGACCAAGGCGTAGATCAAGACGCGCCGCACAAACGAGACATAAAAACCAAGATCAAACACAGGTGCAACTAACGGAAACAACACCAGCAACAGCAAGCAGCCGAGCTGCAACCAAACCGTGACCCATCGAGGCGCAGTGCGCGCAGCGATGTGAACGAGACCATCTGCGCAAGGCTTGGGCGTCGACACTGTACCCAGTGAAGCGACCGCTGTGGCGGTCGTACCATCGCTGCGTGCAACCGAGGGGGTTGAGGGTCTAGGCATCAGCCGCGCGCCGGAAACAAGCCCGCCGGCCTAAACACCAGCACCACTGCCATTAAGATATAAATCGCAATCGCTGCCAACGTGGGGCCTACACTCGAGGCGACTGCGGGCGAAAAAAATAGTTTTAACAAGGTGGGCAAAAAAGCCCGACCTGCGGTGTCGACAAAGCCCACAAGCAAAGCACCGACAAACGCGCCACGCATCGAGCCGATTCCGCCAATCACGATACACACCAAGACCAAGATCAGGATTTGCTCACCCATGCCGGCTTGAATGGCTGTAATCGGCCCTAGCAAAGCGCCTGCCAAGGCGGCCAATACCGCCCCCAACACAAACACGCCCATGAATAGCACAGGCACGCGCACGCCCATCAGAGTTGCCATTTGTCGGTTCGACGCGCCAGCCCGTACCAACACACCGGCACGTGTTCGGGTCACAAACAGATACAACCCAAGCGCCACCGCTAAGCCAACGGCAATAATGAGCAACCGATAGGCAGGGTAAAGAAAATCTGGCGACAGTTGCACTGGACCGGATAGCGAAGAGGGCATATTCATCATGATGGGGGCTGGGCCCCAGATCATTTTGACAACATCATTTGCGATCAAAATCACCGCGAAAGTACCAAGCACTTGCGCCAGATGATCACGCACCACCAACTTGCGCACCAACACCAACTCAAGCACCAAACCGACTAGGCCGGTGACCACGGCCGCCACCACCACGGCAGCCACAAACGAGCCCGTGACTTGCATGGTTTGCGCAGCGACGTAGGCACCCGCCATGTACAGCGAGCCATGCGCCACGTTTAAGATATCTAAAATCCCAAACACCAGCGTCAGGCCTGCCGCAATCAAAAACAGCATCAAACCAAACTGCAAGCCATTGAGCAATTGCTCGGCAATCAGTGTGCCGCTCATCGAGGTACCTTTTGCCAAGCCAAGAGACTTACTTTTTGCATTCGCCCACGTAAACGTCTTGGTACGAATCAAACACTTTACCGACTAACTTATTGGTGATGCGGCCATCTGCACCCTTCTCGACCACCCGGACATAAAGGGGCTGAATCGGAAAGTTATTGACGCCATACTTAAATGGGCCGCGCACCGATGAGAAGTCAGCTTTTTTCAAGGCAGCAATCACAGCCTCACGATCGGCCACTTTGCCACCCGTAGCCTTGACTGCAGCGTCGATCGCCATGATGGTGTCATAGGCTTGAGCGGCATACACAGCAGGGTAGCGATTGTTATATTCTTTACGAAACGCTTCGACAAATTTTTTGTTCTGCGCATTGTCTAAGTCGTGCGCCCATTGCGCGGTGTTAAACATCCCGATCAAGGGTTCACCCACGGCCTGAATCACGTCTTCATCTGCTGAAAACCCAGGGCCAACAAGCTTCACGCTTTTATTCAAGCCCGCCGAGACAAACTGTTTCACGAAATTGATGCCCATCCCACCTGGCAAGAAGATGTAGATCGCGTCTGGCTTAACGTCACGAATCTGCGCGAGCTCTGCAGCGTAATCAATCTGCCCAAGCTTGGTATACACCTCTTGGTTTGGCGCAAGTTTGTAGCCACGCTTAAAACCATTTAACGCATCTTTGCCTGCCGGATAATCAGGTGCCAAGATGACCATTTTTTTGAAGCCACGATCGGCTGCGACTTTACCTGCGGCCTCATGGAAGGCATCGTTTTGGTACGACACACCAAACCAGTAATCATTACACTGCGCGCCGGCAAACTGGCTAGGGCCGGGATTATTTGAAAGATAAGGGACTTTGGCTGCGAATAACGCTGGGCCAACTGCTAGCGCCACGTTTGAACCGATTGGGCCTGTGAAGAAATCGATCTTGTCGCGCTGGATATATCGGGTGACCAACTGGCGCGCCTGATCTGGGTTACCACCCATATCCGTCTGAATAAACTCAGCGGGCTGCCCGCCTAACTTGTTGCCAAGCTGCTTAATCGCAAGATTAAAGCCATCGCGCGCTTCGGCACCCAGTGCCGCAAACGGACCCGACAAATCGTTCGCAATACCGACCTTAATCGGCGTTTGTGCAAGTGCGATTGCTGGCAAGAGCAAAGCCGCTGCAACGAGGTTTTTAAACAGATGCATGAGGGGCCTCCTGGGCACGATAATTATTAGCGTCAAATAGTAGCAGGTGATAATTGTTTTGCCACGCCGAAGTTTTACGGCCAAAATGCGAGTTAAACCAAAGGAAACAAGTGATGAAACACCAAAATCTCCTCATCCGACGGGCCTGCCTGGCTAGTTTGCTCGCCCTCTGCGTCCAAATCCCACTCGCGCATGCGCAAGACCGCGCCATTCGCCTGATTGTGCCTTTTCCACCCGGCGGATCTACCGATATCACCGCACGCCTACTTGCCGAGCCAATGACCCGGCTGCTAGGCCAGACCGTGATCATTGAAAACCGCGGTGGGGCTGGCGGCTCAATTGGCATGATGGAGGTGGCCAAAGCCGCGCCTGATGGCTCAATCTTCGGGGTCGCAACGGTCTCGACTCACGGCGTCAACCCGGCTGTGTATAAAAATCTTCCGTATGACCCCATCAAAAACTTTGCCCCTGTTACCGAATTGGTACAGGCGCCAGGCGTCTTGGTGGTGCACCCTAGTCTGCCCGTCAATAATTTTGCTGAGTTGCTGGCTTACCTGAAAGCAAATCCCGACAAATTAAGCTATGCCTCAACTGGCAACGGCACCATCAGTCAGATGTGGGCCGAGCTCTTTAAAACCACCACCGGTACAGCCATGGTGCATGTCCCGTACAAAGGGGCAGGCCCCGCGTTGACAGGCATACTGGGTGGGCAAGTCGCAGTCTACTTCGACCAAGTCGCCTCGGCGATGCCACATATTCACTCTGGTAAATTGCGCGCCCTCGCCGTGTCATGGCCAACGCGCCTTGAGCCGCTGCCCGACGTACCGACCTACGCCGAAGTTGGCTTCGCCTCAAACAATGACCCCTCATGGTTTGGTCTCGTGGCACCTGCAGGCACTCCAGCCGCCACCATTCAGCGCGTGCGCGACGCGGCCGCCAAAGCCGTCGCTGAACCTGCTATACGAGAGCGCCTTGCGAGCTTGGGCTTGTTTCCCGCCGGCACAACACCCGCTCAGTTCGGCGAAACCATTCGTAAAGAAATCGAAAAAATGCAGCGCTTGGCTAAGCAAACCGGCATTTCGATTGAGTAGGACAAGATGAGTTATCCGCCGATGGATCGCGCTGCTCTCGACTTGCAATACAACGCACGCGCGACCGTACCGGATATCGCGCCGATGTTGCATGACTATGCGTCAATCAGCGCGCAGGCTAGAGCAACCCTGCCCTGCACGCTGAACCTTGCCTATGGGCCACACCCGGACGAAACCCTCGATATTTTCCCTGCTCAAGGCAACACCCCGGGCCCCGTACTCATCTATTTACACGGGGGCTACTGGCGACTACTTTCAAAAGACGACTCAAGTTTTATGGCGCCGACCCTCACCCAGGCCGGAATCACCGTCGTCGCAGTCAATTACTCGCTTGCCCCCGCTGTCACGCTCGACCATATCGTGGATCAAACCCGTCGCGCCGTGGCTTGGATACATCACCACATTGCACAACATCACGGCGATAGCCAGCGTTTGGTGATTGCCGGTAGCTCGGCTGGCGGGCATCTTGCGGGGATGGTACTTGCAAGCGGTTGGCAACAAAACTATGGCATGGATTCGGCTGCGATAGCGGGCGCAGTCTTGCTCAGCGGCCTATACGACCTTACGCCGTTGGTCGACACCCACATCAATGACTGGATGCATCTGAGCCTTGAGGATGCGCAACGCAATAGTCCGCTCTTTGCGTTACCCAAACACGGGCCACCAATCTTGGTCAGCTATGGTTCAAATGAAACTGCTGAATTCAAGCGTCAATCGCAAGATTACCTAAGCGCTTGGCAGGCCAGGGGTTTTAAGGGCGAGTACATCGACATGCCAGACACCAATCACTTTGATTTGGTCCTGCATTTGAACCGCCTCGAGAGCCCGCTCGTTCAAAAGTTACTTAAGCTGCTAGATATGCCCAGCTGAAGTTTCTCGCTCGGGCAGTCTAGCTGCAAAAAAAAGCGATAATCACGCATCTTTCACCTTTTTAACTGCGAACCAACATGGCCGTTAATCTGCATATCCCGTCTGACGACGCTGTTTACCCCGTTGCCGGCATTGAAATCGGCGTCACTGAAGCCGGCATCCGTAAAGCCGATCGCCGCGACCTGACCATCTTTCGCTTAAGCGAGGGTACCAGTGTCGGTGGCGCGTTCACCCGCAATCGGTTCTGTGCTGCACCAGTGCTTGTGTGTCAAGCGCATCTGACTGGCACACATGCCATTCGCGCGTTGGTGATCAACACCGGCAACGCCAATGCAGGTACGGGCGAGCCCGGCCTCAAAGCCGCGAATGAAACCTGTGACGCGCTCGCCAGTCTGTTGGGCATCACCAGCGCTCAAATCTTACCGTTTTCAACTGGGGTCATTCTTGAGCCTTTACCGGTTGATCGGATCAAAGCAGGGCTACCCGCCGCGATTAAAAACTTAACGGCAAATAATTGGGTATCAGCCGCACACGGCATCATGACTACCGATACCTTGCCAAAAATTCATTCGCAACGCGTCAAACTCGGCGACAAGACCATCACGATCACAGGTATCAGTAAGGGCGCGGGCATGATCCGGCCCAACATGGCCACCATGTTGAGCTACCTGGCCACCGACGCCGGTATTGCCCAGCCGCTGATGACTCAACTGGCGCGCGAACTGGCCGATGTCTCGTTTAACCGAATCACGGTAGATGGTGATACCTCAACCAATGACTCATTCATTGTCATGGCAACCGGTAAGAGCGGCCTACTCGTCGACAGCGTGGCGCACCCGCACTATGCCGCGCTGAAAGCTGCCTTGGCCGCTGCAGCAATTGATTTGGCACAAAAAATCGTACGCGATGCTGAAGGCGCCACCAAGTTCATGACGATTCAAGTCGAGCAAGCCAAAACTGTTGATGAGGCGTTGCTGGTGGCCTACGCCGTTGCGCACTCACCTTTGGTTAAGACCGCATTCTTCGCCAGCGATCCAAACTTGGGACGTATTCTGGCTGCAATTGGCTACGCTGGCATCCTTGATTTGGATGTGCGTGGCGTCAAGTTGTGGCTGGGAGATATCCTAGTGGCCGACAAAGGCGAGCGCTACCCCGACTACCAAGAAGCAGACGGCCAGCGCGTGATGAAAGAACCCGAAATTTTAGTTCGCATCGCACTCGGCCGTGGCACCGTCGCACAAACCGTTTATACCTGCGACTTTTCGCACGAGTATGTCAGCATCAACGCAGATTACAGATCCTAATGAGCAACACTAATTTACCGAACGGGCCAGAGTCGGCCGAATTCATGGCGCGCGCCCTGCGCGTGTTAGCCCAACTTGAAGCTTGGTTACCGCCCACGCCTCCGCCCACCGACTGGAAGGCACTTGCCTTTCGCTGGCGCAAACGTGGTGCCTCGCATGGCTGGCTTGATGCGATCACTCACGTGTCACTCATCAATACCAGTGACCTGCAACACATCGAAAGACAACGCGACATCATCGATCGCAATACCCGTCACTTTATTGAAGGCAAACCAGCCAACAACGTCCTCATGACGGGTGCGCGCGGCACCGGCAAAAGCTCCTTGGTCAAGGCCATGTTGGCCAGCTACGGTGCAAACGGCTTACGACTCATCGAAGTCGACAAAAGCGATTTGGCCGACTTGGCAGACATCGTCGACCTGGTGGCTGAGCGCCCCGAAAAATTCATTGTCTTTTGCGATGACTTATCCTTTGAAGAGGGCGAGTCAGGCTATAAGGCATTGAAATCGGTACTCGATGGCTCGGCTGCGTCAGCCGGCAACAACGTGCTGATCTATGCCACCTCAAACCGCCGTCACCTGATGCCCGAATACATGAGCGAGAATTTACAGGCTCGGCATCAAGCCGACGGCGAAGTACACCCCGGCGAAACCGTTGAAGAAAAGATTTCGCTGTCTGAGCGCTTTGGCCTGTGGCTGTCGTTCTACCCATTCAAGCAAGACGATTATCTCGACATCGTGTCGCACTGGTTACGCACTCTAGGCTGCTCAGAAGCCAGCATCGCCGAAGCACGTGCCGAGGCCTTGCAGTGGGCGCTTGAACGCGGTTCACGCTCGGGTCGCGTCGCCTGGCATTTTGCGCGCGACTGGTCGGCGCGCTATGCCTGAAAAAATCATTGATGTGGCGGTTGGGGTACTGCTTCGCCCAGATGGCACGGTGCTGTTAGGCAACCGCCCGGCAGACAAGCCCTGGCCGGGCTGGTGGGAGCTTCCGGGCGGCAAGCTCGAACCCGGCGAAACCGTTTTAGAGGCGCTGGCGCGCGAGCTTCACGAAGAGCTTGGCATTGAAGTCACGGCCGCAACCCCTTGGATCACTTATGTACACGTGTACCCCACCACCACCGTGCGACTCGCCTTTTGTCGGGTCACCGGTTGGAACGGTGAGCCTAAGGGCTTAGAGGGGCAAGAGTTGCGGTGGGTCGATTTGCGCTACGCACACGAGCAACCGCAATTACTCCCTGCAACCTACCCACCACTGCGCTGGTTGCAGTTGCCAGAGGTCTACGCGATTTCTGCGCTTGGTGCGCCCGAACATCTTGCAAGATTTTTGCAGCGTTTAGACAAAAATCTAGCCGCAGGCTTACGCTTATTGCAATGGCGCGAGCCCAATTGGCCCGGCGGCGTTTCAGCCCCAGACTTACAGCAGGCACTCGTCACCGTCATCGCTCGATGCCACGCTGCAGGAGCTCGCGTACTCGTCAACAGTATTCATCCAGCCGAGTGGTGGGCACTCGCCGATGGCGTGCATCTGCGCTCTGGCGATGCCGCCAATCTGTCGACGCGCCCCGATCTGGCCGTTGGCGCGCTACTGGGGGTTTCAACACACAACCTTGCAGAACTCGTGCACGCGCGGGCACTTAGTGCCGATTTTGCGGTGCTAGGCCCCGTTTTACCCACACCCTCGCATCCGGGTGTACCCGGCATGGGGTGGGCGAGCTTTGCCGCACTCAATGCGCAAGCCGGGCTTCCGGTCTACGCGCTAGGTGGCCAATCGGCCGCGACCCTTGACCTAGTCAGGTCGGTTGGTGGGCACGGTTTTGCTGGGATTCGCGCTTGGATTACCTGAGTCGTCGACGCGCCTAAGTTCTTGCGTCGACCAGCCACCGCCAAGCGCCGCGATGAGGCGCAGACTCGCCGCAAAGCGATTGCCGACCAAGGTGATGTAAGTGCGTTCGTTGTTCAAGGCGGTTGCCTCAAGCACCGCCACACTCAAATAATCAATCAAACCTTGATCGTATTGGTTGCGGGCCAGCCTGAGCGACAAACGAGCGGCCTCGACCGCCAGACGCTGCACCGCATCTTCTTGTTCAAACACGCGCATCTGAATCATGGCGTTTTCAACTTCTTGCAAAGCATTTAAAACGGTTTGGCGGTAGATCGCCGTCTGCACATCAAACTGCGCCCGCGCCTGAGAAATCTGCGCTTGCCGCGCACCACCGTCAAAAATCAAGGCAGCTAACTGAGGGCCTAGCGACCAGAACTGAGCGGGTGCACTAAACCATTGCGTGAAGTCGTTGCTGCGAAAACCCGTATTGGCGTTTAACGTCAAGCTTGGAAACCACGCCGCCGTGGCAACACCGATCAAGGCGTTCGCCGAGGCAACACGTCGCTCGGCCGCCGAAATATCAGGACGACGCTCAAGCAATTCAGAGGGCAAACCAGCCGGAACCTTAGGCGGCACCAACGACACGGGTTGCACTGCAATCGAAAAGCTTGAGGGCGCACGGCCCAGCAACACGGCGACTGCATTTTCAGCGATGGCCCTTTGCTGCTCAAGATCAATCAACTGAGCGCGGGTACTTTCAAGTTGCGTACGGGCAACTGCCACGTCGGCCTGACCCGAAATCCCGGCGTTATAACGATTTTCAGTGAGCTTCAAAGCACGCTCGTAAGATGCCACCGTTGCCCGTAGCAGCCGTTTTTGCTCGTCTAACACGCGCACCTGTGTGTAGGCGAGGCTCATCGTAGTTTGCGCAGTCAACCTCGCCCCAGTGACCTCGGCCGCAAGCGCTAGCTCAGTTGCGTCAGTCGATTCAATATTGCGGCGCACACTGCCCCAGATATCTATTTGCCAACTCGCCAGCGCATTGGCGCTGTAGGTACTAATCGAGGTGCTGTTGACCACCCCGCCCGGGCCGGTGGCCGAGCCCCCCGCGCGCGCAACACCACCCGTGGCCGACACGGTGGGCAGCAAGGGGGCGCGCGAGCCCTGCGTCAAGGCCACTGCCTGCCTGAAGCGTGCTTCGGCTTGGGCAATATTTTGGTTGGCGACGTTGAGCTCTTGCATGAGTTGATTGAGCGTGGCATCGCTGTACATCTGCCACCAGGCGCCACTCGGCGCATCGGCAAGCTGTGGCTGGGCCGGCTTCCAGCCAGGCGTCTCTTTAAATTGCACGCCAACGTCTACCGAGGGGCGTACGTAATCAGGGCCCACCATGCAAGACGCCAAGAGGCTGAGCGCGCCAAGCAACAACGCAGCGCGCATCACGCGCAACACATACCAGGCCTTGGACATCCGCGAGCAATCAATCATCTTTAAGCGCCCTTAGGCAACACGACAGGTTTTGCACCAGACCAGGGCTTGGTTAACAGCCACAGCCGAAATCGGTCAAGGTACAAGTAAACCACAGGCGTGGTGTACAAGGTCAGCAATTGGCTCACCAACAGGCCACCCAAGATCGTGATGCCCAGCGGCTGGCGCATTTCAACGCCGGCGCCCGACGCAAAGACTAAGGGCATGGCACCAAAAATGGCAGCACACGTTGTCATCAAGATCGGTCTAAATCTCGTCATACAGGCTTGATGGATCGCTTCTTTGGGAGGTAAGCCTAGTTTACGCTGCGCCTCAATCGCAAAATCCACCATCATGATCGCGTTCTTTTTCACAATCCCGATTAACAAAAACACACCAATCAAAGCGATTAAGGTGAACTCGGTTTTCATCAACAGCAACGCGAGTAACGCCCCGACCCCCGCCGAGGGTAAGGTCGATAAAATTGTGAGCGGGTGAATCGTGCTCTCGTACAGAATGCCTAAAATGATGTACATCGTGACGAGCGCCCCAAGGATTAGCCAGGGTTGATTGGCCAAGGCGCTCTGCAAAGCCTTTGCTGTACCCTGAAACCCCGCCTGAATTTTTTCGCTTGGCAGATTAATGCCTGCGATCGCCTGATCGATCGCAGCGTTGGCTTGGCCCAGCGATACCCCCGGCGCCACATCAAACGAAATCGTATCGGCCGCCGATAAACCTTGATGTCGCACACTTAACGGCGCATTGTTGATCTCAAACTTTGCCACCGCCATTAAGGGCACCCGCTGGCCGGTTTGGCTTAAGACATACACGTCACGTAACGACTCAGGATCTTGCGCGTGGCGCGGGGCAACCCCCATCACCACCCTGTATTGATTGCGCTCGCCGTACATAATTGAAATTTGCCGCTGACTAAAAGAGTTATTTAATACTGCAGAGATGCTCGCCATCGGCACGCCCAAGCGTTGCGCCGCATCGCGATCAATCTGCAACGAGACTTGTCGGCCTCGGTCTTCAACATCGGTGTCCACATCGATCAACTCGGGCAAGCTCGCAAGTGCTTGCTGCACCTTGGGCATCCATTCTTTTAAGTCAGCAAGCTCGGTGGCCATCAACGTATATTGAAACGCCGAGCTGCTCTGTCGACCGCCAATCCTGATGTCTTGTTGCGCCATCAAAAATAAACGCGCGCCCGGGATCCCCGCGAGTTGAGGTCGTAGCCGTGAGATGACGTCTCTGACTGAAATTTTTCGCTCGGCAAAAGGCTTAAGCTGCACGGCCAGAAAACTACTATTGCTGCCACCCCGCCCGCTGGCGTAGGCCGTCACCGTACTGATTGCGGGGTCGCGCAACAGCACCTGTCTGAAACGATCTAACTTGGGCTTCATCGACTCAAACGAGGTACCGTCATCCGTTGAAAAAAACCCCAACATCATGCCGGTATCTTGCTGCGGAAAGAAGCCTTTTGGCACAACGCCATACAGATAAAAATTTAAACCGACCGTTGCCGCCAACAGCAACATCATTAAACGACCGTGACGCAATGCCCAGTGCAAGGATCGTCCGTAGCCACTCACCGTCAAGTCAATGACCGCTTGAATACCACGCGACAGAATATTGGGCCGTCGGTTCGCAGTGGTGTCTTTGGCAGGTCGCTTGAGCAAGTACGCCGCCATCATAGGGGTTAGCGTTAACGACACGAACATTGAAATCAATATTGCCGCCGACAAGGTCACCGCAAACTCACGAAACAACCGGCCTGGCAATCCGCCCATCAACAAGATCGGGATAAATACCGCAATCAACGAGATGCTCATCGACAAGACCGTAAAACCTACCTCTTTGGTACCGCGTAAGGCCGCCCGTTGAATCGACTCGCCGCGCTCGATGTGACGCATAATATTTTCAACCACAACGATCGCGTCATCGACCACAAACCCTGTTGCCACAATCAGCGCCATCAGCGACATGGTGTTTAAAGAGTAGCCGCACAAGTACATCACGCCAAAGGTGCCGATCAACGAAACAGGCACCGCAATCGTCGGGATAAAGGCTGCGCGTAAATTACGCAAGAACACTAAGACCACCATCATCACCAGACCAATGGCAATTAACAAGGTTTTTTCGGCTTCGAGCACAGAGGCTCTAATACTCGGTGTGCGATCTTGCGCAACCGACACCGTCACGTCAGCCGGTAACATGGCTCGCAACAACGGTAAATCTGCCCGAATCTGATCCACCGTCTGAATGATGTTGGCTTTTGCCTGGCTGCGC
>JBIIWK010000334.1:0-3310 GCA_044338955.1 Burkholderiaceae bacterium | reverse complement strand
CGGTAACGCAGATTTGGTCATCGCCTTGCACTTTGCCAGTGAAAAATACGGGATCGCCGCTTTACTTAAACGGCCTAAGTTTCGGCTTGGTTTTAAAAACAAACGCGTGACTGATGTTGTCTGGACGCATTCACACCGCAAAGATTTTTCTGAATACATGGGGCTCGCAAATTTGCGTGTGTTGGCTGCCTTTAAAGACTTTGATCCTGCGCAATCGGCGCGACAGTGCGTGCAAGCGTTGGCAGCTATTGAAGGCCAGACACCAATCGTTGGTTCGGCTGAACTCGCACACGCGAACGATGCGTTTCACAGTCGTTCACGACTCAGCGAATTAAGTGCTCACCCACCTAGCGTTGGTGACGCAAATGCCCCACAGGTCGTCTTAATGCCAGGCGGTGGTGCCGGTGATTACAAACGCTGGCCAATCGAGCATTATGTTGCGCTGGCTGACTTACTGAAGTCGACGCTGGTGCCTCAAGCCAGTTTTTGTTTTGTGATGGGGCCAGACGAAGCCGAGCAATATCGCTGGTTGCAAAGCCTTGAGCGCAGCGATTTTGTGTATCTCATGACACGGCCCTTATCCGAAATTGCCAAAGCGGTAATGGGTGCCACACTTGTGGTGGCAAATGATTGCGGCCCCTCGCATTTGGCGCAATTTGCGGGTGTGCCTTACGTAGGCGTTTTTCATGAAAGTAACCGCGAATGGTTTTGGACGCGTGAGACCAGCGCCGATGTGTTACCGCAAGATGGCACCTGCGAGATTAAAAACGTGACGCCCGAGCAGGTGCTTGATGCTTGTCGGCAGGTCTTGAGTCTCACGATTTTGAGCGACTCTCACAACCGTACTTAGGGCTGATACACCCTAGTAGTCGCGTGTGCACAACGCCCCTAAGAAAAAGTCATCAGACACTCGTGTTTGGTTGCGCAGAACAGATGCCAAACGATGCAAAGTGTCGTATAAAGGGCTGGTAGTCAATATAAGACGTAAAAACGAATCACGAGACAACGCACGCTCAAAGACTTGATCTTTGTCAGGAACCCTATGAATACGCCTAAACCCATTCCTACCCCTTTGACTGTCACGGGGCTCAATGTGCATGAGTCAGTGGGGCACGCCATCGTGCGCGCCCTCAAACGGCATGGTGTTGAATGCACCTTTGGCCAAAGTCTGCCCACCATGTTTCAGTTATCGGCTGAAGCTGGCGGTATTAAGCAGATTGTCTATCGCACCGAAAACGCCGGTGGTTATATGGCTGATGCGTATGCAAGGCTAACCGGCAAGCCAGGCATTGTGACGGCGCAAAATGGCCCGGCCGCAGCATTGTTGGTGGCCCCTCTTGCCGAGGCGCTTAAGGCGTCGATCCCAGTGATTGCCTTGGTGCAGGATGTGAGTCGTCTGCAAACCGATAAAAATGCCTTTCAAGATTTAGACCATATTGGCATGTTCAGCGCCGTCTCAAAATGGGTGCGCCGCGTCACTGAACCCAGTCGTGTCGATGACTACATTGATCAGGCCTTTACGATGGCTTGTTCAGGGCGTCCTGGGCCTGTGGTGTTGTTGTTTCCGAGTGATCTGCTGACTGAGCCTTTGGTGCCTTCAACTCGTACGGCGTGTCTGGGGCAGTATCCCTTAGACCCAACGGTTGCCTCGCCCGATGCAGTCCGTCATGCTGCCGAATTGTTAGCAAAAGCTGAGCGTCCGCTTGTGATTGCTGGCGGTGGCGTACATCTGTCGCACGGTCACGCGGCGCTCACGCGTCTGATGGATGAAGGACATTTGCCGGTAGCCACCACCGTCATGGGCAAGGGTACAGTTGATGAGCGACACCCACTCGCCGTAGGTGTTGTTGGCTATTTCATGGGGCCAAACGGTGCCACGCGTTATCAGCGCAAGTTAGTCACCGAAGCCGATGTCGTGCTTTTAGTGGGTAACCGAACCAATCAAAACGGCACTGATTCGTGGCAGCTGTATCCAAAAAATGCGCACTACATTCATTTGGATATCGATGGCACTGAAGTGGGTCGCAACTACGAGGCAACGCGTTTGGTGGGCGATGCAGGGCTGACACTCGATGCCTTGGCTGAGGCGCTAGGTAAACTTGATTTGTCAAAACGTCGCGCTCAGCGACCCGCACTTGAGGCCAGTATTCAGGCCGCGCGTGAGACGTATTTAAAAGAATCAGCGCCGGTTCGTTTGTCAGCGCAGTCCCCGATTCGTCCAGAGCGTGTCATGCATGAGCTGCAAAAACGCCTGACCGGCGACACGGTGATGGTGGCTGATGCCAGCTACTCATCCATCTGGATATCAAACTGTTTAACGTCAGTTAAAAGCGGTATGCGCTTTATTACGCCCCGTGGATTGGCTGGCTTGGGTTGGGGGTTTCCGATGGCGTTGGGTGCCAAAGTTGCACGCCCGCAGGCAGAGGTCTATTGCCTGGCGGGTGATGGTGGGTTTGGACACGTCTGGTCAGAGCTAGAGACCGCACGTCGCATGGGCTTGAAGGTGATACTCATTGTTTTGAATAATGGGATTTTGGGATACCAAAAACACGCCGAAAACGTCAAGTTTGGCACTCATACTAGCGCGGTCGATTTCTATCCAGTCGATCACGCTGCGATCGCACGCAACTGCGGCTGTAACGGTATCCGTGTGACAGACCCCGAGCAATTGAACCAAGCGCTTGACGCTGCACGTGCGAGTGATGTCACGACGTTGATTGAAGTGATGACTGACGAAAATGCTTTCCCTCCCATTACAGCTTATACGGCAGCCTTAGAAGCATGAATAAGAAAATAGCCTTAGTCACAGGTGCAGCAAAAGGCATCGGGTTAGGTACCAGTCAAGCGTTGATTGCTGCTGGTCGATTTGTGGTGATGGTTGATCGTTTGCCGATCGATCTTGAACAACTGGGTATCACCGATGAGCAAGCGATCGCGTTTCAAGCTGATGTGACTGACATGGCCTTCATGACGCGTTTGCACGGGCAAATCAAGCAACGCTTTGGTACCGTGTCTATTCTGGTCAATAACGCTGGAATCTCGCCTAAGCGGGCCGATGGTCTATCCAACGGTATCCTTGATGTCACCATACAAGAGTGGTCAAAGGTGCTGCTCGTGAATTTGACGACAGTCATGCAGATCACACAGTTATTTTTACCCGACATGAAAGCACAAGGTTTTGGCCGTATCGTCAGTGTGTCGTCTTTAGCGGGGCGCAGTAAATCTGTCGTGGCGGGCCCAAGCTACATGGCCTCAAAGGCGGGCATTCTTGGGCTGATGCGTGCGATCGCCTCAGAGATGGGGCCCTTTG
>JBIIWK010000118.1:0-9775 GCA_044338955.1 Burkholderiaceae bacterium | reverse complement strand
TAGCCTTTTTTTGTGTTCTTATTGGATAATTGACGCGGTAAGGTTTATGCAGGGGCGGTAATTGTTCGACCGCGCCTGATCGACGCTGCAGAGCTGGCTACCTGCTTGGCACTCAAGCGATGACAAGACGATTGAACGCGATTTTTTAAAAGACGTTAAACGTGGCACTTAAAAATACGGGATGTTAACGATGAAAAATTTTCTGAAGAAGTTCGTCCAGCAGGGTTTGATCAGCAGCGTGGCGTTGTTAGGGTTGACTGCAACGGTAAGCGCTGCCGGTTACCCCGAGAAGCCCATCACCATGCTCGTGGCCTACGGCCCAGGTGGCGGCACCGATTTAATCGCCCGATTGATCGCGCCCTATGTTGAAAAATATCTGGGCAACGATGCGCGAATTGTCGTGAGCAATAAGGCAGGGGCAGGTGGTGCGATCGGGTTTACAGAACTGGCAAGGGCTACACCTGACGGGTACACCATCGGCTTTTTGAATACCCCCAATTTGATTTCGATTCCAATTGAGCGTCAGGCCAACTATACCTGGAGGGGTTTTGATCTGATCGGCAATTTGGTAGACGATCCTGGTGCTTTCACTGTGAACAGCGCGAGCCCCATGAAAGACCTAAAAGACCTCGTGACGTACGCGAAGGCAAACCCCGGTAAAGTGACCGTGGGCTCGACAGGCGTTGGTTCTGATGATCATTTGGCGATGCTATTTTTTGAACGCGCTGCCGGCGTCAAAATGACGCACGTCCCTTACAAAGGATCGGCTGAAGTGCGTACCGGCCTGCTGACTGGGCAGTTAGTGGTTGGGGCGATCAACGTTGGCGAAGCGTTGCAATTCATGCAAGGTGGCATCCCAATGCGTATGTTGGGTCAGATGTCGCTTAAACGTACAAACTTGGCGCCTGATACCCCAACGTTTGCAGAGCAGGGGTTTCAGATGGAAAGCGCCTCTTTGCGTGGGCTTGCGGCACCCAAAGGATTGCCCGCTGATGTTCGCGAAAAACTGGTCAAAGCAGTTGCTCAAGCCGCTGCTGACCCGGGCTATTTAAAACAGGCTGCCTTGTTGTTTGCCCCAGTGCGCTACCTCGCTCCAGCGGCGTATGAAAAAGAACTGATCTCAACTGAAAAAGACTTGCTTGAGTTATGGAAAGTCGCGCCCTGGAAAGAGTGACTCTGCGCGCTGCACCTCAAACCAACCGCGCAGCCCGTTTGATAGCCTGAGGCTGGCTGCAGGTTGTTCAAAGTCGGCGCGCGTCAGTACGGCTTCTCGTACTTGATGCGTGTTTAACAAATGCTCTCGCATGACACCGCCCAGTAAGCCGCAGGCTAAGGGTGGCGTCACCCAGTCATTGTCTTGCTTAATGTACACATTTGAGCGGCTACCTTCGCATAACTCTGCGCGTTCGTTTAAAAAAATCAAATCAAAAAAATCGTGATGTGCGGTAAGCCACTGTGTTGTTGGGTCATACCAAGGGCGATGGGTTGTTTTGTGTTGAAGCAGTGCTTCATGGCTATCGAGCGTGAGTGAGGCAAGCGCCACCAAAGGGCGTGTTTGCAGCGCAGGTAACGGCGCGGTCGTGATGCGAATCTGCCCGTCGGGCTTCATTAAGAGACGAATCCGAGTGTGATCTGTTGACGTCGTCATATCCAATAGCGCTGCCTGAATCGCTTTTTCAACGACCACGTGCCCAGGCCAGTTAAATCCCAAGTTCAGCACAGAGGCTTGCAGGCGCTGTAAATGCCCGGCAAGCAGTGGGATTTGACCCTGTGAGTCAGCGCACATGGTTTCAATTAATTCAAAGCGGTGGGCATTCGTTGTCATTTTCAATACAATTGCGGCATCACCGCCTCTCAAGGAAATACCTATGTTACTCAGATCAGACAAAAAAAGAAGCCTTCTAGCATTGGTGTTGGTGAGCGCAGGGTTAGGCCTTCTCGTGGGCTGTTCAAGCAAGGGCTCGGGCGACGCGAATCAGGCGAATCAGTTGGCCGCCGCAGACTTTGCAAAACAAAACGGTAAAGTCACGATTACCTTTGACAGCAAAGGTCAGTGGGAGTCAATTAGCGCGATCGCGATGGCTGCGGTGTCGACCAATTCGGCTGAGGGGCGCGAACAGGCGGTGACGATCGCTACACTGCGCGCGCGCCGTAACATTGCAGAGTTTTTATCGACAGATATCAACTCCTCGCGCAGCCTCGTGGTAGTGTCCAGAACACTGCAAAAAGCCAACGAGAAAGGAACAGCCGAAAGCAGTGCACAACCGATCGCGTTGACTGACGACGAAATGGGCGAAGTCGATAAAGATATTAGAAACGGCACGGCACAAAATACACGCACGGACGATAACTCTTTCACGATTGCGAACACCGTGCGCGAGCGTATCACCTCGAGCAGTGCCGCAATTTTGAAAGGCGTAGCGGTGGTAGCGCAAGACACTTCGCCTGATTTTAAAACTGTTCGCGTGCAGGTGAAGGGCGAACGACGCTTCATCGGTGTGGCCAATACCATTCGTATGGATATGGCCAAATAAAAATTAACTGACTACTTAAAGATCAACTGAATTGTCGTGCGGCAACTTACCGATCGCGTAGTGAGAGCTTATCCCGTACCTTGGTTCTTGTTTGCCTGGCTGGCGTTGTGCGCATTGCTCAGCGGCTGTGCCACAACAGAGCGGCAAGCCAAGCTCGAAGGGCCTGGTATTTTCGTGCGTGCCACAGGCGAAGCTTCGACCAAAGCGCTGGCGCTTGATCAAGCGTTTCGTGATGCGGTTCAACAAGCGACCGGCGTGGTGATTAGTTCACAACAGCAAGTTGTCAATAATCAGCTCGCACGCGACGAAATTTTAAGTTACAGCAGTGGCTTTATCGTTTCGCATGAGGTGGTGCGCGAGCAAGCGCTTGCCGGGGGTCGCTACCGTATCGAGATTAACGCTCTGATTTCAAGCGCTAAGCTTGCAGAGCGCTTATTGGCTGGCGGCCCCAGCCAGCGTACCGTAGGTGCTCAAACACAGCAGCTCTATGGTCAGATTTCAACCTTGTTGCACGAGCGTCGATCGGGCGACGCATTATTACAAAGTTTAGCGCGTGAATTTCCTAAAAATAGTTTCACTGTCGAGGTGGGGCCGCCTAAGGCTGAGGTGAACGCGCAACGCAGCACGCGCTTGGTGTTTCCGGTCACGATTCGCTGGGCGCAGGGATACCTTGAAGCCTTTGAGGCAACTGTGAAATACATCGCACGCGATCGGTGTATTTTGCTTGCCGAGGCTGACTTTTATCGCTGCCCGTTTAATGTTCGTGTGGTCACTGGTTTTTGGGATTCGAGTCAACTATGGGGCTATCAGCTTGCCGATGCTAAGCAGGTCGATCTGTTGCTGAGGCAGTTTCCGATGCAAATTGGGCTCGCGTTGACGCTTTACAGCACGGGCGGTGCAAGCCTGGGGCGTTATTGTTTTGACATCGATCTGTCGGGTGACCGATCTGGGCGTGGCTACAGCGGCTCGTTGCTGAGGTATTCACGCCGCGATCGCATTGAACTGTTTAATCCAGTCTATAAAACCAACGCAACGTTTAACATCGAAAATATCAATTCGATTAAAGATTTGAATACAGTCGAGGCTGAAATGGTTAAGGTCTGTCAATAACGATTCGGGCTTTCCAGTGACATTCTTCCCACTCAAGCTCGGCCACCGAGTCGTGCACGATCCCGCCGCCAACGTGATAAACGCCTCTGCCATCTTGGTTCAGTAGCAGCGTGCGGATCGCAACATTGAGCGAAAAGTCACCACTGGGCGCAAGCCAGCCCACACTGCCACAATACAAACCGCGTGGTTGTGTTTCAGTTTGTTGAATACGTTTCATCGCGGCGATTTTAGGCGCGCCGGTGATTGAGCCGCACGGAAACAGTGCCCGCAAGATCTGCTCAAGTGAAGTTTCGGCTGCAATCGTAGCTTGAATGGTCGAGGTCATCGTCCAGACCGAGGGGTAAGCTTCAAGCGAGAATAGAGGTTTTGCAATAACGGTCCCTGGCAGCGCGATGCGACCAAGATCGTTACGTAACAGATCGACGATCATCAGGTTCTCAGCACGGTTTTTTTCGCTGGTCTGTAAGCGCTGTCCAAGCTGTTGATCTTCGCTCGGGTTGCTCGAGCGCGGGGCGGTCCCTTTCATCGGCCGAGTCGTGAGTGTTGTGCCGTTACGCTGCAAAAATAGCTCTGGTGAAAACGATAAAACCGTCTGTTCATCGTCTTCGATAAACGCAGCATGTGCACTAGGGTGTTGATTGGCGAGTTGGCGATACAGCTCTTGTGCTGATCCTTGCGTGGATACGTTCAGGGCAAAAGTGCTATTGATTTGATAGACCTCGCCTTGGGCAATCCATTCTTTAATTTTTTGAATTCTGTCAAAGTAATCGGTTTGCGATAGGCTTGTCGTGACTGAGGTAATTGAGGCTGGTGTTGTAGCGCGGGTCTCAGTCCCAGTCTCGGTCTCAGTTTTCTCAATACGAATGAGATCCCAAGGCTTTTCAATCGTTGCAGAATCAAAGACGAGTGCGGTTAAACGGCTACGCGTGTTTGGGGATGTTTGTGATTGAGCCTCAGACGTGGACAGCTGTACGGTTAACGTGCGTGCAGTGGCTTGCAGTGTCGGCTCAAGCCATTCACCAAGCTCGTAGTCGAGCAGCAGAGCCACCCAGTGCCCAGCGTTTTGCGCGCTCTGTATGGCAGCAAACGCTGCAGGCAATTGGGCAGCACTACACGCAGTAATGCGCGCGCGAAAGCCAGACAAAACCTTCGCTTCACCCGCCAATCGATCTTCGAACCGGCACTGCTTCACGTCTGCCGTCCCGCTCGCCAAAGTGCTGTTGGATAGCTCACTGTTCGTTACCATCCGTCTTTTGAGTAGCAACGGCCTCGCTTAAAAGGAGGCGAGCAGTCTTGTCATTCACGCAGATTTCTACCATTGCAGTGCAACCCTCGACACTGTACTTTTGTCTTAAACATCGTGTGCGATCGTGGCTGAACAACGCTAAATCCTTTGCATAAATTCAAAGAGCACCTCGCCCGTATGCGACTTTGAACGTACCTTCATCACCTGTTCAGGAGTCCCTTCAATCACCAGCTTGCCGCCACCCGTGCCACCTTCTGGGCCCAAATCCAGCAGCCAGTCGGCTTCGGCAATGATGTCAAGATTATGCTCAATCACCACCACGGTGTTGCCGGCCTCAACGAGACGATGCAACACACGGATCAGCTTCTCGACGTCTGCCATGGACAAGCCAACGGTTGGTTCATCTAGCACGTAAAGTGTATGCGGCAGGCGTGACGCACGACCGGTAGTGATGACGCCTTCAGTCATCCGGGCTTTTGCCAGTTCAGTGACTAACTTGATCCGTTGCGCTTCACCACCCGACAGAGTGGGTGAAGGCTGTCCGAGCGTGATGTAGCCCAATCCTACATCCTGCATCAGTTGCAAAGGATGCCGAATTTTTGGATGTGCGGCGAAGTAGCCAATCGCATCATCGACTTCAAGCGACAACACCGCGCCCGCGTGCTTGTCGCGCATGCGTACACCCAGGGTATCGGTATTAAAACGCGCGCCACCGCAAGCGTCGCAGGGCACCTTGATGTCTGGCAAAAAGCTCATCTCAAGAGTGCGCATGCCTTGTCCTTCGCACAACGGGCAGCGACCATCGCCCGTGTTGAACGAAAAGCGTCCGGCGCCCCAGCCGCGAATCCGCGCCTCTTGAGTGTCTGCAAATTGCTTTCGCACATCATCCCAAAAGCCAATGTAGGTTGCGGGGCACGAGCGTGGCGTCTTACCAATCGGCGTTTGATCGACTTCAAGCACGCGATCGATCGCTTTCCAGCCCTCGATGCTTTCACAGCCATACCATTGTGGGTCTGCGCGCAGCGAAACTGCAGCGCCTAGATTATCGAGCAATACTTCACGGGCTAACGTTGATTTGCCTGAACCTGACACACCTGTGACCACGCTCAGGCGTCCGATCGGAAAGTGTGCGGTCAGGTGACGTAAGTTATGAAGTTTTGCACCCTTGACGGTGATCATCGGCGTATCTTTTGCCACCGGCCGGCGCGGCTGCAGAGGGTGAGCCAAAGGGTGCTTTAAGTAATGCCCGGTTGTAGACTCTGGCGCATCCATCAGGTCTTGCAAAGTACCTTGCGCTACGACGCGCCCGCCGCGAATCCCTGCGCCCGGGCCAATGTCAATGATGTGTTCGGCGCGGCGAATGGTGTCGTCGTCGTGCTCAACCACAACTAAGGTGTTGCCGTTCTTTTCAAGACGCGACAAAGCTCCTAATAAAATCCGATTGTCGCGTGGATGTAAACCAATCGTGGGTTCGTCAAGCACGTAGCAAACGCCTTGCATGTTTGAGCCCAGTTGCGCGGCCAGGCGGATGCGCTGCGCTTCGCCACCAGACAACGTGGGTGCGGCGCGATCTAATGCCAGGTAGCCTAGCCCCACTTCTTGCATAAACTGCAGACGACCACGAATTTCAGACAAGATGTCACGCGCAATCTCTGCATCGCGTCCGCGTAAAACTAACGCTGTAAAAAAGGTATGGGCGTCTGAGACGGCCAAGCCCGCAAGTTCGGCAATCGATTTATCGCGCCACAGCACCGCGCGTGAAATAGGATTTAAGCGTGCGCCATGACAACTTGTGCAGGTCGTTGTTTCGCCTTCATACCAAGCGTTCCAAGCGGTCTCTTCACCGGTTTGCTCTGCGTCAAAGCCCTGCAGCTTTAAACCCGTACCAAAACAGCCATGACACCAGCCATGCTTTGAGTTATAGGAAAACATGCGCGGGTCAGGCTCTGGAAAGCTTGTGCCGCAGCTTGGGCAGGCACGCTTGACTGAGAAGTGCGTTTGATCGAGTTTGGCCGACATGTCAGCGTGCAGTCTGTCGAGCGATGAGACCAGACTCATGACGCCTTGGCCGTGTTCAAGCGCGCTGCGCACGCCTTCACGCAGTTGTGCTTCGTTGTCTGTGCCCACGACCAAGTCAGCGACGGGTAGCTCAATCGTGTGCTCTTTAAAACGATCTAAACGCGGCCACTTTGCGGTACCAATAAACTCATCATCCACCCGTAGATGGGTATAGCCTTTACCGGCAGCCCATTTTGCCAGATCGGTATAGAAGCCTTTGCGGGCTGTGACTAACGGCGCCAACAAACCGATGCGCTGCCCTTTATGGTCGCGCATGATCCGAGCCACGATTTGATCGGCACTTTGTGGTTCGACGCTGACCTGACATTGTGGGCACATCTGCGTACCCAGCTTCATGTACAACAGGCGTAAGAAGTGATGAATTTCAGTCATTGTTGCGACGGTCGATTTTCGACCGCCACGGCTGGTGCGTTGCTCGATTGCCACCGTGGGTGGGATACCAAAAATCGCATCGACGTCGGGCTTACCGGCAGGTTGCACAATGGCACGTGCATAGGCATTTAATGATTCAAGGTAACGGCGTTGCCCTTCGTTAAACAAGATATCGAATGCGAGCGTTGACTTACCCGAACCCGACACCCCCGTAATCACGGTGAATTTATCGTGCGGGATACTCACGCTGATATTTTTGAGATTGTGTTCGCGCGCGTGCAAGATATCAATGCTGGTGGCCGCGCGACGTTTTTCTTTTAAGACGGTTTGAAGCGAACGGCCTGAAGGGTGACTCGTAGCGGCGGAATCGTTCAATGACGTTGCCTCACTTTGTTCGGCAGGTGCTCCGCTCAGGGACAATGCTCTTAGAGTTGCTGCCTCATCAAGGTGGGCGGTCGTTAATGGCTCGCGTAGTGCGCGGGCGGCTTGCCGAGGGTCGTCGGTCGCTTGAATGTCAAGCATCGAAACACCAATCGCGTCAGGCGTCATGGCAACGGCGTACTCGCGTAGCGCTGCGCCGGTGTGCGAAGTTGGGTGAGCCATTACCTGTTCTGGGCTGCCCGACACAATTAGCTCACCGCCAGCATCGCCACCTTCTGGTCCTAAATCAATCACCCAGTCTGCCGCGCGTATCACATCAAGATTATGCTCAATGATTAACAGTGTGTGGCCTGCACCGAGTAGTTTTCTGAAGGCACGCATTAAGCGCGCCACATCGTCAAAGTGCAGACCAGTCGTGGGCTCATCGAATAAAAATAAACTGCCTTTTTTGGCAAGTTTGGCGGTTGAAATTCCGCTGCGCGCGGCTTCGGCTAAGTGGCCCGCGAGCTTTAAGCGTTGGGCCTCGCCGCCCGACAGCGTGGGCACAGGCTGGCCGAGCTTGACGTACTCAAGCCCTACATCTTCAAGCGGTGCCAAGCCAAGCTGGACATCGCGCAGACCTTTAAAAAACTCAAGTGCTTCTGAGACTGTCATATCGAGCACGGCATCGATCGACGCACGTCGGCCAAGATGCTCGATTTCAACCTCGCGCACTTCGGGTCTAAAGCGTTTGCCGTCGCAATCAGGGCACCGAATATAAATGTCGGATAAGAACTGCATCTCAACATGCTCGAAGCCCGTGCCACCACAGGTCGGGCAGCGCCCGTCGCCACTGTTAAAGCTAAAGGTACCGGCGGTATAGCCACGCTCGCGCGCAACGGGCGCTTGAGAAAATAGTTTGCGAATGGGGTCAAACGCCCCCACATAACTGGCTGGATTTGAGCGTGCGGTTTTGCCAATCTGGGCCTGATCGACCATGACGACTTCGGCCAACTGCTCAGCACCAAGAATGCGATCAAAGGCGCCGGGCGACTCGGTCGGTTTACCCATGATCTTGAGCAAACCTGGGTAGAGCACATCTTGGATTAAGGTCGATTTACCCGAACCCGATACACCCGTGACACAAACCAAACGACCAAGCGGGATTTCGATCGAAACGTTTTTGAGATTATTCGCGGTCACGCCCTCAAGCAGCAGGCGAGGAGTGTTGGGCGCAACCGGTAAAGGCCTGGGAGCCTCGACCTTCATGTGGCCGCCCATGTATTTGCCGGTTAAGGTTGTGGCGTTGCGCAGTTCAAGTGGGGTGCCATCAAAGACGATTTGGCCGCCACGCTCGCCGGGGCCTGGGCCCACGTCAATCACACGGTCGGCAGCGATCATCACCTGTGGGTCATGCTCGACCACCACCAAGGTATTGCCCGCGTCACGTAAGCGATGCATCACTTCAACCACGCGATGGATATCACGCGGGTGCAGACCGATCGAGGGTTCATCGAGCACAAAGAGTGTATTGACGAGCGACGTGCCCAGTGCGGTGGTCAAATTAATCCGTTGCACTTCACCACCCGAGAGCGTGCGACTTTGGCGATCAAGCGTTAGGTATCCTAAGCCAACGTCACATAGAAACTTCAGGCGTGCGCGTACTTCGGTCAGCACTAGATCCATTGCGGCATCGAGCCCTCCGTCAAACTTCAGGGTATCGGCAAACGCGCGTAATTGAACGATCGGCGTCAGCATCAAATCTTGAATCGATTTGCGTTCGATTTTCCAGAGCAACGCATCACGCTTTAAGCGCGCCCCATGGCAGGTCGGGCAGGGGGTATAGCTGCGATACTTTGAGAGCAGCACCCGCACATGCATCTTGTACGATTTGGTCTCAAGCCAGTTGAAGAACTTTTGGACGCCGTACCATTGGGTTTTCCAGGCACCGCTACCGCCTTTCCAAAGTGGGTCGCCATCTAGCACCCAGTCTTTATGCTCTTGGGGCAAATGGCGCCAGGGGGTATTGACTGAAACGTTGGCACGTTTGGCGTACTTAAGCATCTCTTCGTGA
>JBIIWK010000333.1:0-3329 GCA_044338955.1 Burkholderiaceae bacterium | reverse complement strand
CTTCCGATCTGTTCACGAAGTCTTTCCTAAAGTAAAGAAGGTTCGCACTGAAAGGTCTGCATGAACATCATGTCAAAAATTACCTTAGAAGAACGAATCGAGATGAGCCTGCGGCGCTCTATCGACAAGGTATTTCTGCGTAAAGAATTTGATAAATTTGGTGGCTATGATCAAGTAGGTCGAGCGTTGCGAGGCGCTATCAATAAAGGGCTCTTAATTAAGGCTGGCTATGGCGTGTACGTTAAGGCAAAGAAAAGTACCTTAACAGACAAGCCCGTTCCAGTGGTGCCGCTCATTGAAATTGGTATAGATGTACTGACTAAACTGGGAGTCAAGCCAGAGCTTGGAACTTCTGCAAAAGAATATAGGGATGGCAAAACCACTCAAATGCCGATGGCTGCGGTGCTGAACGTGGGCAGTTCACGAGTGAGTCGCAGGATCGGCTTTGGTAGCAAGTCAATACGATACGAAACGTCGGACAGCTAGTAGTGAAGTGCTGATCTTATCCTCGATTACTTCAGAAAATATTGAAAATGAAATGACGCGACTGCATAGGTTTAAGGATTAACACCGAGAACGCTAGGCTTAACCGCTTGCGTTGAACAATTCGGGGAACTTGATTAAAATCTTAGCAACACGGCCCGCTCCTCTACGTCGAAAGACGCACGAGCGGGTTTTCTTTTTTGTGATCTCAAAATTGGTTGCGACGTACGGTAAATCTTATGTTGATTTTTAATAATAATTGGTCCCGCTACTTTGCAATAGTTTGCCCTTTCATGGCCTGCATAATGAAACTGCGCAGGCGTTGGTAGCGCCCCAAGCGAATCATGTCACAAGGTGACGCATCGCCGAGTAGTGGGTTACGTGCGTAAAACCAGGCGGCAGTTTTTGCGACGTCTCCGTCAAATTGCTGGGCGACCAAGTTGATTGTTGCAGCGATCTCTTCTAAGCGAACGCGTGCTTGCTCTGGTACGTAGTTGTCATAACGAACAGCTGAGCGCTCTGTTACAGGTGATCCCATATTAGTGTCCTCTGAGGCGTTCAGTATCGGGACGGCTGTATCCATTAGCGCCTTCTGGTCTGGAAGCTATCTGCCCGTTTGGCATAGGTCAACACTCGCTACCTGTGCAACCGTTAACAGCGATGGCTAAACAATATTCGTGATCTTCGACAACAGGCCAATGAGGGCAAAGAGGGTCGCGATTTGTACGGTCATCAAAAAGATAAATTTACGATCAATGTCTTTACGCAATTCAAGAATTGCGTTGTTGATAACAGAAAGCTTACGATCAAAGTCAGCGCTTAATCCTGCGATTAACCGATCTATTCGCTCCATGGTTTCATCTGCCTTTTGCATTGCCAAATCTTCGCGCGTGGCAAGGATTGGGATGATGGCTTCAAGTTTGGCTAATCTAGTTTCCATTCAGTATTACCTTGATTGCGTGAGTCATACGCAATTTTAGTTTTTGAATTGGCTCAAACTGCAGGCGCACTGAACTATTTTTCGTATCAAAATGTTACACCATCTCGCCCGCAGCCTTGAGGTCGCGCGCACTCAGAGTAGATGGGGCTTTTGCTGAGCCAAAGTGGGCTACGCGCGCTTGCACATTCTTTGAACGCGTTGTCAGTTAAGGTTGCACGGCGCACTGTCTCGTCTGATGAGGCACCAACGCGCGCATACTAGTGCTGTGTCATCCACACGAACAGCCCAGGGGCAAGTATGAACACCGCATTGAAAATTATTTTCGCATTGTGTGCAGTCGTTGCCTCAAGCGCGTCGCTGGCGTGCACCGGCTACTCTGGCCCAGGCGGGCCTTGCTCTACGGGCCCGGGCGGTGGTCTCTACACCGGCCCCGGAGGCGGCGCCTATACCGGTCCAGGCGGCGGAGCCTACACAGGCCCCGGCGGTGGTGCGTACACTGGGCCAGGAGGCGGGGCTTATACCGGACCAGGTGGTGGTTTGTACACGGGCCCGGGCGGTGGTGCTTATACAGGACCAGGTGGCGGCGCGTACACCGGGCCGGGCGGGGGTGCTTCGACGGCGCCGGGTGGCGGATGCTACAGCGGGCCTGGTGGTGGCGGTACGGATAAGTGGAATCGGCCTAATCCTAATTGCTAGGCAGGTATATTCTTAACATCCAAAGGCTTTAAATACCAGAGGGTAAAGTGACAAACATGTACTTTGAAGACCCAAAGTTTAGTGCGAACCGTGGCCCCCAGTTCACCGTTGTGGCGATCGGTGCGATCGGCATTGCCGCTGCAGCACTGATGATCAAAGAGGGTATCGAAGACGTAGACTTTATTTACTACGATACAACTGATATTGCCGAACAGTCGCTTATCAACGATTTAACAAAGGTTCGTCGGGCGATCGTGATCGGTGAGGTGAGTGATATAAACGCAGAGTTTTGTATACGCGTTGGGCGAATGGCTAAAGCACTCGATCTTTTGACGATCGGAATGTTTCTACTCGCTATTGATTCAAACCTAAGTGCCTCGGTTGATCAGGCCTTTTATGAGGCGTTTGATTCAGTTGCCCTGATATCGGCTGACCACTTGGCCTTTGCTGGCCGCACCGCCGCTGAGTTTTTGAATTTAGCTGCGGCTGGGTTTGCAGAATCGCTTGGCTCTAGCGGGGGTACCACCATAGCCTACGAAGATATGGAACACGTGTTTACACGTGAGGGTCGCACTCTGATTGGAGTAGGAGTGGGTACGGGGCCTGACCGCGCAAGCGTGGCCACGAACGCAGCGTTGACAGAATCGGGGCTGCGTGGAGTAGACCTGAGTAAAGCCGGCGGCGCGTTTGTGGTGATTAAAGGTAGCGATGACATGATGAAACAGACTCGGATGGTGCTTAATACGGTATTTGACGGAGGGCAAAATATTGGTCTCGGTCGAACTGCAATTGATGTCCTTTGCCTATTTACCAAAATTGTCAGTGGCGATTTTGGTGATGAGCTTCGAGTGACCATTCTTGTTACTGGGGTGAAGTAGCTGCCGCGTCTAAAAATGACGCAAGAGCCAAGAGCGTCTCGCAAACATCAAAGAGAAGCAAGCTTCAAATATACCAGTGGTCACCCTGACAGATGCATTCGCAGCCATAAAGGCCGTAGGCTGTGGCCAAGCAAAACTTCCGGACTGGGCTGGTAAGAAAGTTTATGTTGGCACTGCGGCAAAGAGTCGTTGGGAAAGTGTCCAAACTCACGACGTTCGCTAATTTATTGTTTGGAATCACCGCTGAAACATCTTTGTATATTGAACACGTCGTGACGAATTTACAAGGATAAGTTATGTGCAGAGAATCTTATTTATGTAAGAAAAAATAT
>JBIIWK010000332.1:0-3337 GCA_044338955.1 Burkholderiaceae bacterium | reverse complement strand
TTGAGGTCTGGGGTGAAATACTTTGGCGACCAGCCATGCAATTCGTACCAGATGTTGCGTTTGTGCATGAGAACCGCAATCGTTTCGGCTTGCCAGGGCCAGCCAGGCCGCGCCGCCACAATGCGAAGTAAAGGGTTCTGCGCCGCCACCATATCCAGATGGCGGGGATGACAGCTATCGAGCAAGATGCCATTACCACCAGGTAACCCTGCACCCAAACCTGTTGTGCCAACAAAAATCAGTACGGGGATACCGGCTTCGATACACAGCTTGTAAAAGGGGGTGTAAGTCGGATCGCTCGCAGGCACCGAACCCGAGCCATTGACTGCCAGGCCAATAAAGCCAGCTTTGGCATCGATACAGCGCCGTAGTTCTTTGAGGCCTTCGTCTTTGCCATGAAATGTCGGGTCGATATGCAACCAGTTGCCCAAAATCGCATCTGGATGCTGGCGTTGCATGTCAAAAGAATAATCGTGCAGGGGGCGGATGTCTTGGACTGGTGCAAACTTGGTAAAGCCCAAATCCAAGATCACTTGTGCGTTGCTTGCACGAAAATACGCCACCATCTCTTCGTCTGTCACGTATTTGGTTTCAGAGTTCCAGGTCTTTTTTTGCTGAGCCAGTTCAGCTGCAGTGCGTAGCACATAGCCTCGCTGGGTGCCCCAGTGTGAGTGCATATCGATCAGTTTCATAGTGCTTCCTGAAGTGAGTTCTTGCTGTTGCTAGGCTTTGATTGAAAAACACAAATACGTGCGTCGAACTCTGTCATCGCCTGAGCAGCAGGATTGTCGTTGTTGTCTCTTAATTTTTTATTTTGACTGCGTGTGTCTGTAGTTTACAAGAGTGACGATGCGTCGGTGTTGTCGTCTTGGGTAAAATTTTCAACGGGGTGTCTTGATGGACAGTTCAAGCTAAAACAAGTAGCATGAAAATCAACCTTCTTAGTGGAAGAAAAGCCGAAGGCACCTCATACCTTAAACGTCAACGGGATTGGCGAGGAAGCATTCATGAACTATTTCACAAAATCTCTGCTGTTATTTTTAACGGGTATCACTGCCGTGTATGCGCAGACTGGCGCGTACGTCTCGCCTAAAGTCGGAACCGAATACCACTTCACCTCCAGCGCAAGTGGTGAGGGCATCAATAAGGTGCTTTCTACCAAGAGTGATTCCTACGAAGTCGAGACAGCGCTAAAAGAACAGAAACCCTTTAAAGGGCAAAGGCTTCTAGGCATGTTGTCCATGCCCGAGTCAACAGGAATTTCCTCTCAAGAGTCTGAAAAAGTCGCCAAAATTTTGCCACTGCGAGTGGGTAACAAAGTAGGGTTCAAGTCGTTTGGTACAACTGGTTCGGCTCAATGGAATAGAGATCACCAATGGGAAGTGCTTTCTGAATATGAAACAAAGATCGCGGCCAAAGCTGAAAAAATTTATGTACTGAAACTAAAAGCCGAAACTCCTGGTTTCTACAAATACGAGGGAACCTGTGATTTTTCGCTAACCTATGCGGTTTGCTTACGATCCGCAGGTGAGCAGTTCGTCGCCAATAGACCCGCCCTCACTGGCCCCCTAAGTGTGACTATCAGAAAAATTCGCCTCGATAACGTAGACATCGCGATTCCAGCCCGATAAGCCGCTGCCCCATCAACGGCATCACGGCTGAGCAATCGGTATGTGTCAATTCAGCTCTAACTTGAGCGACTGGGCTAAATCGCCCCACTTTGCCGATTCTGCCGCTAAAAATTTCGCGAACGCTGCAGGGGTCTGCGGGTCGGGTTGAACGCCCAACTTCTCAAAACGCGCCACAACCTCTGGTTCGCGTAAGGCGTCCGTGACTGCCTTGTTTAACGTCTCTAAAATTTTTGGAGGTAGATTTGCCGGCGCAAATAATCCAAACCAACCTTGCGCGCTAAAGCCTGGATATCCGGACTCGGCGACTGTTGGGACATCAGGCGTGACCGCTGAGCGCTTGGCCCCCGTAATCGCCAAGATTTTTAAGCGTCCGCTCGCAACATTGGTTAACGAGGTCCCGACCGAGCTGTCAAAAGATAAATTAATTTGATTGGCAAGCAGGTCTTGCATTGCCGGGCCTGTGCCTTTGTAAGGTACGTGCAGCAAGCTCACGCCTGCGCGCTGCGCAAACATTTCAGCCGTCAAATGCGGGATTGAGCCGGTGCCTACGCTTGCGTAACTCACTTTGCCGGGGTTCGCTTTTGCATAGGCCACGAACTCTTTGACCGAATTGAACGGCGTCGCGGCGTTGGCCAAGATTGCGCCCTCCGTGATGATGACATTCGTAATTGGGGTGAAGTCTTTACTAGGATTGAAGCCCAAGTTTTTAGTGACATGCGGCGCAATGGACATGGCACTGACCGTCAATAATCCGAGGGTGTAGCCGTCAGGCTTACTAACTGAAAGATACTGCGTGCCGATGTTGCCGCCGGCGCCGGCTTTGTTTTCTACGACCACGGGCTGATTCAAATATTTGGTCAGATTTCTAGCGACCTCTCTGCCCGCAATATCCGTCACCCCACCCGGTGGAAACGGCACAATGAGCGTGATGGGTTTATTAGGATAATCTGCTTGCGCAAGGGTTGGCAAGGGCGCACAGCAAAGTGCAGTGATTGCCAAAATCGATTGGTAGTTGAATCTCATGTTGTCTCCAGATTTTTTTATAGCGGCTACCCGAACACCCAACAACGCCGTAAGGGATATGAGGCTCGCCACAAGATAACGCATTCATCGTTAGATAGGCAACAAAATATGTTGTGATTGGCTATTAAACATGCCTTTCACAGCCCATCGATTGATGGCCAAAAAAATACCAACTACGAAAGGTTGGTATTTTTGCTGCCACATCAGGTTTTTAATCTCGACTTGCCTTTGCGACGTATTCGGATAATATTTTCATCTGTTCGGGCGTCAAGCTTGTGTAGGCAGGCATTTGGCCAATGCCGTTTTTAAGAGCGTTCAAAACGCGCGCAGCGTCGGGTTGAAGCTCGTTCATAGACGGCCCCACCGCACCCGCGGCCCCAGCTGCCTCAAGGGTATGACAGATTGCACAGGCTGGCGCTGCACCTTTTAAAAATAAAAGCTTACCTGCCTCATCATTTGCCGAGGCAACTGGGGTGAAGGCTGTTGCACATACGAGTACAACGGCAGCGATGGCTCCAGCAAAAGGAGTAGGAATTATTGTTTGCATTGAATTGAAACGGCTCTGTTGAAGGGACTGCCGGTGTGTGGCTTAACTTGGTTGAATCGAAGGCGTACAAAGCCTCCCCGTACTAAAGGGGAGGCGTGAGTACAACGATTAAGCCACGTTAATTTTTACCGTGTGT
>JBIIWK010000331.1:0-3338 GCA_044338955.1 Burkholderiaceae bacterium | reverse complement strand
AACTTGAGAACAATATTGATTGAGCCGCACAGGCCAACAACCTAAGCAGACATGACGCGAGCACGCCCGCTAACAGCGGATTCAGTAGCCAAGTAGGCCCTCGACAGCGTATCCTCGACCGTTGCGGGCACCATCGATATCTTGGCTGAGCGACTTGTGCCGTCGGATTTTTATTCAAATCAGGACAGAGAAAAACAATGAGTTGGACCCCCGAATTAGAAGAGTTAGCCCTTAGAAAAAAACTGTCGCTCACTATGGGTGGCGAGGACAAGGTCAAGCGGCAGCACGACAACGGCAAATTAACCGTACGCGAGCGCATTGATCAGTTGGTGGACCCGCAGACCTTTCGTGAGGTGGGCGGTCTGGCCGGTTCGGGCACTTATGACAGCGAAGGGAAATTAATCAGCGTCATGCCATCGAACGTCATTATCGGTCGCGCGCGCATCAACCAGCGCCCCATCGTGTTGGTGGGCGATGACTTCACGGTGCGGGGCGGCGCGAATGACGGTGCGGTTGGCGACAAAATGATTTTTGCCGAACAAATGGCTTGTGATTTACGCTTGCCCCTCGTGCGCTTGATCGATGGCACAGGCGGCGGAGGCTCAGTTAAAAACATCGAAAAAATGGGCCATGCCTTATTGCCCAAAATGAAAATCTGGACATCGATCACCCGTAGTTTGGCTCAAGTGCCTTGCGTGTCGTTGGCCTTGGGGTCAGTGGCTGGACAGGGCTCGGCGCGGGTGTCGGCCAGTCATTATTCGGTAATGGTCAAAGATACTTCGCAATTGTTTGTCGCGGGTCCACCGGTGGTCGCACGGATTGGTCAGAATTACACAAAGAACGAGTTGGGCGGTAGCCAGATTCATGCGCGCAATGGCGTGGTCGATGATGAGGTGGCCTCTGAAGCTGACGCGTTTATCGCGGCTCGCCGTTTCTTGTCCTATTTGCCTGCATCAGTGCATGAGCTCCCGCCGCGTGGCGCTGTACCCACCGAAACGCTTGATCAAACCTGGTTACGTAACGCCATCCCCAAAGATCCCCGCAAGGTTTATAAAATCAGACCGGTTATTGAAGCCTTGGTGGATCCAGGTTCATTTTTAGAAATGGGTAAACAGTGGGGCCGTGCCATCGTAGGCGGCCTCGCGCGTGTTGATGGTTGGCCCGTGGTGTTCGCGGCAAGTAACCCCTATCACTATGGCGGTGCTTGGGATCGTCAAACCTCAGATAAGTTTGTGCGCATGATTGATTTGGCTGAGACCTTTCATTTGCCCTTGATCAATATGGTGGATGTAGCTGGCTTTCAGATTGGCATTGAGGCTGAGCAAGATGGCGTGATGCGCGCGGGTGTGCGTGCGCTGACGGCCGTATCGCAATCGACCGTCCCTTGGTGCTCGGTGATTATGCGCCGTGCCTTTGGCGTGGCGGCTGCTGGTCATCAAGCACCAGGGCGTTTTAATTTTCGATACGCATGGCCTTCGGCGCAATGGGGCTCACTACCCATCGAGGGCGGCCTCGAGGTTGCGTATCGTGCCGAGATCGAAGCTGCAGCAGACCCTAAAGCTAAACACGCTGAGATCGAAGCTCGCGTACGAGGCTTAACATCACCAATGCGTAGTGCCGAAGCCTTTGTGATTGAAGACATCATCGATCCGGCAGAAACGCGCGCTGCGTTGATCGAGTTTGCAACGCTCGCAGCGCCTTTACGTCAGGCGGGTGTGCGCACGGTGACTTACCGGCCTTAGCGTCGTGTGTTTAATACAAAATTCTGACGAGTTTCAAGCTGATCTGGGTCGAGTGAGCCGTCAAATTTTGGCGATTTTTAAAACACTTTATTGTGTCCACTTATCAAACTATCGCAACATGCAGTGTTCAAGGCACGGTTTGACGCGAAGATTAAACAGGAGTGCAAACCATGCACGCAAGCTCATTAAAAATCGGTGCAGCAATACTGCTAGGGTTGACTGCTAGCGCGACTACGCTTGCGCAAACGGCAGACAACTACCCCAATCGCTCAATCACGATGGTGGTGGCGTTTCCTGCTGCTGGCACCACCGATATTTTGGCGCGTTTGATTGGTCAAAAGCTTACAGAAAAATTTAAGCAAACGGTGGTCATTGAAAACCGACCAGGGGCCGGGGGTAATATTGGCACCGCGTATGTGGCGAAGGCGCCGCCCGATGGTTACACCATCATGATGGGTACGATCGGCACGCAATCCATCAATCCGAGCTTATACAAAAAAATGCCGTACGACGCGGCTAAAGATTTTGTGCCAATCACCCGTGCTGCGATGGTGCCCAATTTGTTGGTGGTGAATAAAGATGCGCCCTTCAACACGTTGCCAGAAATGATGGCCTACGAAAAGGCGAATCCTGGCAAATTAACCTACGGTTCTTCGGGCAATGGGACGACGCTCCATCTTTCGGGCGAGTTGTTTAACTTGATGGCCGGCTCGAAGATCACCCACATCCCCTACAAAGGAAGCACCCCAGCCGTTGCCGACTTGTTGGGGGGGCAAATCTCAATGATTTTTGACAACATGCCATCCGTCATTCAGCAAGTTAAAAGTGGACGTCTCAAAGCGCTTGCAGTGACGTCTGCGCAGCGCAATCCACAGTTGCCTGAGATCCCAACGATTCAAGAAATGGGCGTGGCGGGTTACGAGGTATGGTCATGGTTTGGTCTGTTGGCGCCTGCAGCAACTCCTAAACCAATCGTTGATAAATTAAATGCCAGTATTGTTGAGATTATTAAGCAACCCGACGTTCAGGCAAAGATCATCGAGCTCGGGGCCGTGCCCGTGCCCGAAACCTCTGCAGAGTTTGGTGCGTTCATTGCGGCCGAAACCCTTAAATGGGCCAAAGTGATTAAAGAGGCCAACATCGGTATGGATTGAGGTGAGATGCAGTACGATACAAAAAATCACAAAAAATAATTTACTCAGGAGACCATCATGTTCAAGCAATCATTACTGTCAGCCGCTGTTGCTGTAACCCTCTGCGTCATGCCCGTACAGGCGCAAGACAAAATCTCTGGTGGTGTCGTCAAGATCGGCGTGTTGACCGATTTGTCAGGCTTGTACATGGCGAATGTAGGCCCGGGTTCGGTGCTGGCAACAAAACTTGCGATCGAAGAGTTTGGTGGCAAAGTGGCGGGTAAACCGATCGAGCTTGTCGTGGCTGATCACTTAAACAAGGCTGACGTTGCCGCCGCGCGTGCACGCGAGTGGATCGATCGCGATGGCGTGGATGTTGTGACCGAACTGGGTAATAGCGCCGTTGCGTTAGCGGTGATGAATATTGCGGCTGAAAAAAATCGAATGACGATGGCGACTGGCG
>JBIIWK010000083.1:0-11570 GCA_044338955.1 Burkholderiaceae bacterium | reverse complement strand
GGTGGCGAGCAGCTATCGCGACAAGCCGCCAGCGCAAGAGCCGTAGCGCGAAATCTAGAACGGTTTTTGGACCGCTTCATTTGCTTAACGCGAGACGCGGTTTGAACATCCTTTTGCTCATAATCGGAAAATCTTTGTTGCACTAGCACAACAAACCCTAGGGAATTAGGGTTTTCCCCAATCTTGGCTTGCGTGATATAGGGTTTTCCCTTAATATAGGGTTATCCCTAAACAGCACAGGAAGTCACCATGAAAATCAACAACACAGCTCGCTTGACCGACAGCCTCGAACGCGAACTCTTGGCAAAAGCGATGGAAGATCAGTTTCGTCCGCATCCTTTTCGCGCCGTTGGTAAAGTGGTACGCGGCCTCGTCTCTTTTACAAGCTCAGCGCGTGCCCACGCACGACGCAACGGCATGTACTAAAGCGTTACCACTCGTAGCATCGTCATTAAAGTTGCTGACTGCAAAGCCCGTGACCCTAACGTGTCGCGAGTGGTGTGCAAAGTGGGCGCCCTAGGGTGGCGCTCACCTTGCAAGCTTGAGTATGAACAAGCCTCTTGGCCTTAGCCCTCGAACAAAATGCGGGATAATACGGCCGATGAAGCCAAGCCCGAAACCACCAAACGCTCCTCGCTCGCAGGATGCCGTATCGAAACCCCCACACTCGTCTCCAGCACAGGGAGTCGTTAAAGCGCCATCGCACCCGTCTCTCGCGCAGGGCACCGTTACAACGCCCTCCCGCTCGCGCCGCTTTGCTTCAATGATGTACGAAGGCGTTTTACTCTTCGCTGTCGTCTTTTTATCTGACTACCTCTTCGATACGCTCACTCAAAGCACACATGGCTTAATGCTTAGAAGCACCCGTCAAGTTTGGCTGTTTTTCGCGATGGGCGTGTATTTTTTGCTGTGCTGGACCCGCAGTGGCCAGACGCTTCCCATGAAGGCCTGGCATATTCGTGTCGTGGATACCCAAGGCGCGACGCCTTCTTTGGGGCGCCTCTCTCTGCGTTTCGTGTTGATGTGGGTACTACCCTTGCTGGGCGCTGCAACGGTTTGGGCGATCTCTACATTGACTGGCTGGCCTGCGGCGCTGTCGCTCATCGTTGTTGCGCCCTTCACCATTTTTATCCCCACCTGGTTCAGCCCGCAACAACAGTTTTTGCACGATCTGCTTGCCGGCACGCGGCTGACAAACGTCGCGCATTAACATTACTTGTGTCGCTGCAACGCTTGACGTTGCAACCTAACCGTTTGGTGCCAGGCTAGCCACCTGGCTCAAGTATAGTGAAAACCCTTGGTTGTTGCATTCAAGCACCGCTGTGGGTTGCACCAAAGCACAGGCTGAGCCATGCTAAGGGCAATACGACACTTCCTGACTGGTATGGTTGACCAATACGCTTCTCTGTACGAGACTTTTGAATGGCTGGTACCCACCCATTTCAACATTGGCCATGCCTGCTGCCATCGTTGGGCTGACAACCCTGCGGATGCCCGAAAAATTGCCCTGTTTGACGAAGACGAATCAGGGCAGCGCGGGATTTGGACCTACGAACGCTTAGCAGCCACCGCAAATCAGTTAGCGAATGGTTTGACCCGCATGGGCGTCAAGCGTGGCGACCGCGTGGCGCTGATCTTGGGTCAGCGCCCTGAAACCGTGGTCGCACACATCGCGATTTACAGCGTGGGTGCAGTTGTTTTGCCCTTATCTAACCTGTTTGGCCCAGAGGCGCTTGAGCAGCGCCTGCGAGACGCGCAGGTGCGAGTCGCGTTCTTTGACGACCTGTCTGCGAGCAACGTTCTCACGAGTCTGGCACGCTGCCCAACCCTGACACAGTTAGTCGGGATTGGCGTGACGGACGAGCGCGTGTTGCCTTGGCACAAACTTTTAATCCGACAACCTATCACCTTCAAAGCAGTCACTACGCGGGCCGATGAACCCGCCATTTTGCTTTATACCTCGGGTACGACAGGTGCACCTAAGGGGGCTTTGTTGCCGCACTCAGCGTTAATTGGCAACTTACCCGGCTTCGTGGCCTCACAAAACTGGTTTCCACAGCCTAAGGATGTATTTTGGTCACCCGCAGACTGGGCCTGGACCGGTGGCATGATGGATGCGCTTTTACCGACGTTGTATTTTGGGCAACCCATTGTGGGTACGCGTGGCCGTTTTAGCCCAGAGCGGGCGTTTGAAATTCTTGAGCGCTATCAGGTGACCAACACCTTTTTGTTTCCGACCGCTCTCAAGCAAATGATGAAAGCGATCGAGCGCCCCAAAGACACGTACGAGTTATCACTACGCTGCATCATGAGCGCGGGTGAAAGCGTGGGTGATACCGTTTTCGCCTGGTGTGAACAAGTCTTGGACATCACCCCAAACGAAATGTTTGGTCAGACAGAAATGAATTATCTGATCGGCAATAGTCATCAAAAATGGCCAGCACGCTCGGGCAGCATGGGCAAGCCCTATCCAGGTCATCAAATTACCATACTGCGCGAAGACGGATCGGCTGCGGCAACAGACGAGATCGGCGAAATCGCCCTAAATCGCTTTGATATCCATGGCTACCCTGATCCAATTCTATTTATCGGCTACTGGCGCAACGACAGCGCCACAGCTGAAAAATTTACCGGCGACTGGTGTCGCACCGGTGACCTAGCTCGAGCCGATGCCGATGGTTACTACTGGTACGCTGGGCGAGCTGACGATGTGTTCAAGTCCTCGGGTTACCGCATTGGCCCTGGTGAAATCGAAAACTGTTTACTTGACCACCCAGCCGTGGCGAATGTGGCCGTTGTCCCAAAGCCTGACGCTGACCGCGGCGCCGTGGTCAAAGCCTTTGTGGTGCTCACGCCGAGCTTCTCGTCGCGCAAGCGTGCTCAGTTAACTGAGCTTCTGCAGGCACACGTCAAAACGCGCCTGGCACCCTATGAGTACCCCAAAGAGATTGAATACGTAGACGCATTACCCATGACCACGACCGGAAAAATCCAGCGCCGCGTCTTGCGCCAACTCGAAATCGGCCGTAGTCAACGTCAGGCTAAAAAGCTCAAAGCGCAGGCTTAGCCGCCACCCGCCAGAGCAAGGCAGTCGAGTGCTTCCAGCGGTTAGCCTGCCAAGATTCAAGCCCCAGCGCAGTCGAGCTAAACTACTGTTTTCTCTTCGTCTTAGGCGCAACTCATCATGGCGATTTATCAGCTCGGCGACCTTATTCCACGCATCGACCCTACTGCCTTTATTTTTGACTCGGCCGATCTGATCGGCAACGTGGTCGTAGGTGCTCAGGCCAGCATTTGGGCCAATGTCAGCATTCGGGGTGACAACACCTGCATCGACATCGGTCATCACAGCAACGTTCAAGAGGGCTCCGTGCTGCACTCTGACGCGGGGGTACCACTCACCATTGACCATCACGTCACGATTGGGCATCAAGCCATGTTGCACGGTTGCACGATTGGTTCAGGCACGTTGGTTGGCATGCAAGCGATCGTATTAAACCGCGCAAAAATCGGGCGCAATTGTTTAATTGGCGCCGGTGCCATCATCCCGGAGGGGCGCGAAATCCCCGATGGCAGCCTGGTGATCGGTGTCGGAAAAATCACCCGCACGCTCTCTGAAGAAGAAATCGAAACGATTCGAAACAACATCGAAAACTATGCCAAACGCGGGCAAATGTATCGTGAAAAACTCAAGCGAATTGGTTAATGTCTGACGACTCGAGCTCGCCGCGCAGCGATGCGCTTAAAAAGTTTTTATTTGATGATCGCAGTGTGCGGATTGAGTCGGTGCGCATTGAACAGGCTTGGCTGTCTGCACAGACGCACCAGCAATACCCCGCACCTGTCACGGCTTTACTCGGCGAACTTGTCGCAGCTTCGACTTTGCTTGCGGCCAATCTAAAGTTTGATGGTTCGCTCTTGCTGCAGTTGCAAGGCGACGGCGCGATTGCTTTGATGGTGGTTGAGTGTCGGGCCGATTTGAGTATTCGTGCCACCGTTAAGATGCGCGACCGCCCCTTGCCCGAGGCAAGCGATTTGCAATCGTTGCTCAACCCAGGAGGTACGGCAAAATTTATTGTGGTGCTCGACCCGCCCAAGCACACACCAGGGCGTCAGGCATATCAAGGTATTGTGCCGCTTGAAGGCTCCAGTGTTGCACAGGCGCTCGAGCAATACATGCTGCGTTCTGAGCAATTGCACACACGTATCTGGTTAGCCGCCGACTCTTTGCATTGCAGCGGTTTGTTAATTCAGCGCCTACCCTTGCAGGGCGGCGCGCAACAAACTGAAATCGAGACTGCCGACGAATCGTGGGCGCGCGCGCAGCATTTGGCGCAAACACTCACGCCCGCCGAAATGCTCTCGACAGATCAAGAGACCTTGCTACACCGCCTATTTTGGCAAGAGACTTTGCTTGTCCTTGAGTCGAGACCCATCACCTGGAAATGTTCTTGCACCCAAGAGCGTGTCGCAGACATGCTGCGCATGCTAGGCAAAGCTGAGGTCGATGATATTTTGCAAGAGCAAGGCAAAGTTGAGGTGGCCTGCGAATTTTGCGGGTTGCCCTATGTATTCGATGCCTTAGATACCGAGGCGCTGTTTCAAACGTCGACCGTGTTGGGTAGCAAGTCGGTGCATTGAGTTCGAACCGCCCTGATGACCTCAGGGCGGCAACGCACCTAACCTAAGCGCCTTAGGTTTTAGCCAGGTACTCAACGGCGCTGCGCACACCCGCTGAGCCAACATTGACGCCCAAGCTTTGCATGGCGGCCTCAACACCGGCCAAACAGCCCAAGATCATTGCTGGATTTAAATCTCCTAGGTGACCGATTCTGAATACTCGGCCTGCGAAAGGACCTAAGCCCCCAGCAATCATTACTTGAAATTTTTCGCGCGCGGTGCTGCGGATAAGCTCGGGATCAATGCCTTTGGCGACTACCACTGCAGTCACTGAAGCAGAGCGCGCCTCGGGCACCTGACATAAAAACTGCACTTGCCCAGCTTCAGACCAAGACTGAACGGCAGCGTGCACTGCTCCGGCCAGACGTTGATGGCGCGCGTGTACCTGAGCCACACCCTCTTGCTCGATCAATCCAAAGGCGGCCTCAAGACCAAACAATAAGTTTTGCGGGGCAGTACCGCAAAAACGGCTGTACGAAGGCCCTTTGCGGCGACGGATCCAATCCCAATAAAAGCGTGGTGCAGGGTTGTTGGCACAAACCTGCATTGCGCGTTCATCTGCGGCACAGAAGCCAACGCCGGGTGGGCACATTAAGCCTTTCTGCGAGGCGCCAATCACAGCGTTAACGCCCCATTGATCCATGTAAAAAGGGATCGCCCCCAAGGAAGCCACCACATCAACCACAAACAACGCAGGGTGCTTGGCAGCATCGATCGCGCGACGCAGAGCAGGCATATCACTTGTCGTGCTGCTGGCGGTATCGGTGTGCACGGCAAAGACCGCGACAATTTCGTGTTTGGTATCTTCACGCAAGGCTTGTTCGACGACGGCAGGGTCAATCGGTTGCCCTTCTATATAAGGGGTGCGCACAGTCACTGCACCCATTGCCTCGGCCATCAAAGCCCAAGAGTCAGAAAAATGACCTGTACCCGGGATCAGTACTTTTTGACCGGGGGCCAGCAGATTCACAATCATGGCCTCCCAGACGCCATGACCATTTGACGCGTATAAAAATATGTCTGCGCTAGCCGTGTTCAGCAGGCCTTGCAAGCCACGCTCGCAAGCGTCAACACAAGCATCAACGCGGGGATCGCCCATATCAATTGGCTGCCGGGTGAGGGCATCGAGCACAGCCTTAGGCACATTAGACGGACCAGGTGAGTGCAACAAACGGATACCAGGAAAATAAGGAAACGACGCGGCAGACGAATTCATGACAATCCTTTATGGAGACCACAATAGTTTAACCCGCCGCTCCCGCATGCGTAGTTCACCGTATCGACAGTTTTTGCGTCCATGATCAAACTGAGGGACATGTGGATATCGACTGAGAACTCTAAGCAAGGCGGTGCCAGCGCCCTTGAGGCAAGCTTGGCCGTGGTGCCGGTTTTGCTAGTGTGCTTGCTGGGCGTCGAGTTTGTGCACGCCCACCAAGTCAAGCAGCTTGCCAGCCTTGCCTTGCAAGAGGCGGGCCGGGTGGCAAGCGTAACGGGGGCCAATCACAATCAAGTCAACCGAGCCTTTGCGCAGGCGCTCGCACCGCGCTTCGCGACTGCGGGTCGGGCTGCCAACGCTTCAGCCCGACAAGACGCCACCCTTGCACGTTATCGAAGTACCTATGCTCTGCCACTGTGGCAACTCAAGCTCACCGACATGAAGGGATTGAGCGCGCAGCCACATGCGTTTCGAGCTATTCAGTTAGACCTGATTTATTTGCACGAACCCCTGCAACCGTGGCTGCGTCAAATACTGAAACAAAGCACCGGTTGGCTGAGCGCAAGTCGCAACGGTTTGATCGTTCAGGCACAACAACAAGGCCTAGTCGCCATGCAGCTTAGCCGCAAAGCAGTGATTCACTCAAACGGTGTTCAGCAGCGCCCGAAGTCTTTGCCCGAGGATATCCCGCAACAGCCGCAGCAAGATATGAGCGGGCAGCTGGCTCTAGACACGCAGCAGGAACTAAACACGCAGCAGGAACTAAACGCGTGGCAGCCCCTCGCACGAGGGCCGCAACCTACGCCGACGCCTCAAAATGTGCGGATGACAGTACCCTTTAGCCAACGCAGTGACTCTACAGGTGGGATCGTTCAAACCGCGAACTTGGCACCAACCCGAATCGACTCTACCCCTAGCGATCGATTCGACTCAATCGCAGAAAGCGTCGGCCCGACAAAGGCGTTGACCTTGGTGCCTTTAAAACCTGAGAAAGAAGATCTGTGCGGGGTCTTGCTATGCTGCGCGCCTTAGTCGGGCAGCGTTTCAGCGTTTAAGTGCCGGACTGGCGCGCGTTAGCGAACGTAGGTCTTAAGTTTGACTGTTGACACGTGCGCGCGTTAGCGAACGTAGGTCGGAGGCTTGGCGGTTGACGCCGGCGCGGCTGGGCGATTGGGCTTGGTTGATGGCTTGAGTTCGGGAGGCTTCACGTCAGGCGGCAACACCTGAACAAAGATTTCGCCTTGGCGCATCATGCCGAGCTCGGCTCGGGCGCGCTCTTCGGCAGCCTCGGTGCCAGTGCGTAAGTCATCGACTTCGGCCAACAAGGCGACGTTACGCGCACGCAAGCCGTCGTTGATACCGCGCTGGGTGGCGACATGCTCTTGCATATCCCAGACAGACAGCCAGCCACCCCGACCCAGCCACAAGGGATATTGGATCAGACCAGCTAGCGCAACCAGCACCAACAGCAACAGACGCATACCACCTCGCGCTTGCCGAAAGGGCTAAAAACGCCCTTCAGACAAGCCATTTGCGTGAAACTTAACGCAGGTTGTAAAAAGCCTCAAGACCAGGATAAGTGGCCACTTCGGCGAGTTCTTCTTCGATTCGTAGTAGCTGATTATACTTAGCCATACGATCTGAGCGTGACAGTGAGCCCGTTTTGATCTGCATCGCATTTGTCGCGACGGCGATATCGGCAATCGTTGAATCTTCGGTTTCGCCAGAACGGTGTGAAACGACCGCAGTATAACCAGCGCGCTTGGCCATTTCAATGGCTGCGAAGGTTTCGGTCAGTGTGCCAATTTGGTTGATTTTGATCAGAATCGAGTTTGCCACACCGCGCTCAATCCCTTGCTTCAGGATTTTGGTGTTGGTGACAAACAAATCATCCCCCACCAGCTGAACTTTACGACCGAGCTGTTCGGTCAGGTGTTTCCAGCCATCCCAGTCATTTTCAGCCATACCGTCTTCGATTGAGATGATGGGGTATTTGTCGCACCAAGTCGCCAACATATTGGTCAACTCTTTTGACGTCAGCGAAATACCGCCCTCACCTTCAAGCGTGTATTTACCGTCGCGATAAAACTCAGAGGCCGCGCAATCAAGGCCTAAGGCGATTTGCGTGCCAGGCTCGTAACCGGCATTTTCAATCGCGCGCAAAATCATTTGAATCGCGGCTTCGTGGTTGGGCACATTGGGGGCAAAGCCACCCTCATCACCCACTGCTGTCGACATACCTTGATCATGGATAATTTTTTTAAGCGCATGAAAAGTTTCGGCGCCCATTTGCATGGCTTGCCTAAAGCTTTTTGCACCCACCGGCAAAATCATCAGCTCTTGCATATCGAGCGTGTTGTTGGCGTGTGCGCCACCGTTAATCACGTTCATCATCGGCACAGGCATACTCATCGGGCCACTGCCACCAAAATAGCGATATAACGATAAGCCCGATTCGTCGGCCGCAGCGCGTGCAACGGCCATACTCGCGGCCAAAATCGAGTTGGCACCTAAACGCGACTTGCCTTCAGTACCATCCAGCTCGATCAGAGTGCGATCTAAAAAGGTTTGCTCTTGAGCATCTAAGCCCATCAGCGCTTCAGAGATTTCAGTATTGAGGTTTTCAACGGCGCGCAACACGCCCTTGCCCAAATAGCGCGATTTATCACCATCGCGCAACTCGATCGCCTCGCGGCTTCCGGTTGAGGCGCCCGACGGCACTGAGGCGCGACCCATCGCGCCTGACTCAAGCAACACATCGCACTCAACAGTGGGATTACCACGCGAGTCGAGAATTTCGCGTCCGATGATATCTACGATTGCACTCATTTGAAGGTTTCCTGAATGATTAAAATTTTGATAGTTTTAAACGAAACGTGACTCAAGAAAGCCGTGCTGCTTGACCACGCGATCAAGGTCGAGCAAGGTCGCAAGCAAGTCTTTCATGTGATCGAGTGGTACAGCGTTAGGCCCATCAGAGAGGGCCTGCGCAGGATTAGGATGGGTTTCCATAAACAGGCCCGAGACGCCTGCAGCCACAGCGGCACGCGCCAACACGGGCACGAATTCGCGTTGTCCGCCTGACGAGGTACCCTGCCCACCGGGCAACTGCACCGAGTGCGTGGCATCGAACACCACCGGGCATTGGGTTTCGCGCATGATGGCTAACGAACGCATATCTGACACTAAATTGTTATAGCCAAACGAGACGCCGCGTTCGCACACCATGATGTCTTCAGGAACGCCTGCTTTTTGTGCGGCAAGACGGGCTTTTGTGACCACTTGCAACATGTCGTGTGGCGCTAAAAACTGGCCTTTTTTAATATTGACAGGCTTGCCGCTTGCGGCGCAAGCTTCAATGAAATCGGTTTGTCGGCACAAAAATGCAGGGGTTTGCAGCACATCCACTACCGCGGCCACTTGGGCAACTTGGTCTTTATCGTGCACATCAGTCAGCACCGGCACTTTAAAGTGCGCACGCACGTCTGACAGAATCTGCAAGCCCTCGTCCATTCCGGGCCCACGGTACGAGGCGCCTGAGCTTCGGTTGGCCTTGTCAAACGAACTTTTATAGATAAAAGGGATCCCCAGCGCGGCTGTGATTTCGCACAGGCGGCCGGCGGTATCGAAAGCCATTTGACGCGACTCGATCACGCAGGGGCCAGCGATCAAAAAGAAAGGCTGGGTTAAACCAATGTCAAAACCGCAGAGCTTCATCAAACACCCTTGCGCTTATTTTGGCTAACTAACGCTGCACGGATATAGCTTGAGAACAACGGATGCCCATCGCGAGGGGTCGAGGTGAACTCGGGATGAAACTGCACGCCGATAAACCAAGGATGGCCCGGGATCTCCATGATTTCAGGAAGATCTTCGGTAGGTGTTCGCGCACTAATCAGCATGCCGGCCTGTTCAAGCTTAGACACATAGAGGTTATTGACTTCGTACCGATGGCGATGACGCTCGTTAACTTCTGGACCATAAATGCTACTGGCCAGGGTGTTGGCCGTGATAGGGCAACGCTGCGCGCCTTTGCGCATTGTCCCACCCAAATCCGATTGCTCGTCACGCACTTCAGCGCGACCTTCGCGATCAACCCACTCAGTGATCAGCGCCACCACAGGGTGTTCAGTTTGAGGATCGAACTCGGTGCTATTGGCATGCGCCAGACCAGCCTTGTGGCGTGCAAATTCAATCACAGCCAGTTGCATACCCAGGCAGATACCTAGGTAGGGTACGTTGTTTTCGCGCGCGTACTGAATTGCCAGAATTTTGCCTTCGGTGCCACGCTTACCAAAGCCGCCCGGCACCAAAATCGCGTCAAACGGCTTCAGCACGTCGGTGCCGTTTTGCTCGAGCGCTTCAGAGTCGATGTAGTCAACCACTACACGAGATTCAGTATGGATTCCTGCGTGAATCAGTGCTTCGCTCAGTGACTTGTACGACTCAGTCAAATCAACATATTTACCCACCATTGCGACGCGCACTTGATGCTTGGGATGTTCGAGCCCAAACACCAGCTTATCCCAGACCGACAAATCTGCCTGAGGTGGGTTAATCGCAAGGACCTCGCAAATAAGGTTGTCGAGCCCCTGCTTGTGCAACATGCTTGGGATTTTATAGATTGAGTCGGAATCCCACACCGAGATCACAGCGTCAAGCGGCACATTGGAGAAGAGCGAAATTTTTGCGCGTTCTTCGTCAGGGATGGGGCGGTCGGCGCGGCACAGTAAGGCGTGAGGAATAATCCCAATTTCGCGCAGCTTTTGTACCGAGTGCTGTGTGGGTTTGGTTTTAAGTTCGCCAGCCGAAGCAATAAACGGCACCAGGGTCAAATGAATAAACGCGGCGCTATTGCGCCCCATGCGTAAACTCATTTGCCGCACGGCCTCAAGAAAGGGTAACGATTCAATATCGCCTACCGTGCCACCGATTTCGACAATCGCGACATCAGTTTGGCCTGCCCAGGATTGCTCGGCGCCACGGGCGATGAAATCTTGGATTTCGTTAGTGATGTGCGGAATCACCTGGACGGTTTTGCCTAAATACTCACCTTTGCGCTCTTTGCGCAACACAGATTCATAAATTTGACCTGTTGTGAAATTATTGGCCTTGCGCATTTTTGACGAGATAAAGCGCTCGTAGTGGCCAAGATCAAGGTCGGTTTCGGCGCCATCTTCGGTGACAAAAACCTCACCATGCTGAAACGGGCTCATCGTGCCCGGATCAACGTTGATGTAGGGGTCGAGCTTGAGCATGGTGACTTTTAGACCGCGCGATTCAAGCAAGGCGGCCAAAGAGGCGGCGGCAATGCCCTTACCTAGCGAGGACACTACACCACCGGTAACAAAGACAAATTTGGTCATGTCATGAACGCCCAAACGTGCGGCGTATGCAGGAAATTTGAATTATAGCCGCAGGCGTGACCTTTGCGGGAACTACGTCTGGACATTGACGTCAATCGCAGCGAAATCCAGCAATCATATTGCGTTCACCCAGCTTAGCGATTTGCCGACTGGCTCAGGCACTGACAACGGTCAGGCTCGCCAACGGGTCGAAAAACTAACCAGACTGCCGGCCTGACGATCAACTTAAAGCCGACTCGAGATTGACCAAGCGCCTGTTTTAGCAACCGAATGGCTGTGTGCACCGCAGTAACCAAGCTAGTCCGTCA
>JBIIWK010000381.1:0-3349 GCA_044338955.1 Burkholderiaceae bacterium | reverse complement strand
GTACGGGACGACAACCGTGATTGGGCGGTTTGGATAGGGTTGCACCTGAGCAAAAGTCGCGGTGCCGATTAGACCTAAAACACTGAGGGCAATTCCATTTAATAATCGCATGCTGTTATTCCTTGTTTGTGCCACGGATCGCCAACCTAAATCAAACTACTCGGTCTTCGGAATACGTTCTGCTACTTTTTCCCATTTTTTTAAATCTGACGCGATGAGTTGCGCGAGCTCAGCCGGTGTCGAAGGCGTCACATCCATACCGGCAATTGCCATACGGGCTTTAAAGGCGTCAGTGGCGAGCACTTTTGCCACTTCAGCGTTGAGCCTTTTCACAATGTGATCTGGGGTACCGATCGGGGCCAACAATGCAAACCACGAAGCCACGTTAAAGCGTTCAAAGCCAACCTGTCCAAACGTAGGCACATTAGGTAATGCAGAGTTGATCTGACTCGAAGGGACACCAACCCCCAGCACTTTGCCTTCGCGAACCGAGGATGCCGCCACCGCAATCGAAATCACCGCAGCTGGCGTACTGCCGCCAATCACATCAATAATAAATTTACCGCTACCCGAGCCGCCGTAGGGGATGTGCACCCAGTCCAATCCTCCATCTAGGCGAAGCTGCTCACCGAGCATGTGCGCGGTACTACCCACGCCGGGGGATGCATAAGAGAGCTTGCCAGGGTTAGCCTTTGAATACTCGACAAGCTCTTTAATATTTTTAACTGGAATAGAGGGATTCACGACCACGACAAAAGCGACATCTGTGAGTTTTGAAATCGGTGCGAAATCTTTGCTTGCATTGAAGTTCACATTCTTTTGGATAAACGGCGTGATCGTCAAGGTGCCATCAAAACCCAACAAAAGCGTATGTCCATCAGGCTTAGCGCGTGCCACTTCAGTCGTGCCAATCACGCCGGTTGCACCGGCTTTATTTTCGATTTGAAACGACTGCCCAAATTCTTTAGATAAGCCTTCACCCAGTACGCGCGCCAGCATATCTGCCGACCCGCCTGGCCCAAAGGGCACAATGATTTTGACTGGACGCGCTGGATAGGTTTCGGTTTGAGCGACAGCAAGCATCGGATAACCCAGCATGACAAGCGCTTGAACAAAAATGAGAATGCATCGATTTAAATTGATCAATTTAATTGGTCTCCGTGTTTGACATTAAAGACTCACACAAGCGTTAAACCACTTCCTTACTTACATCGTGGTTTATGTTTGCAGAGCCGCATTTATACAGCGTTACTCAAGCGAGGCCTCAAGCCGTTTTTCTCTACGCTTACGAACCCACGATAAGTTTGGCAAAATCAATAACAATACCGCGATGCACATCAAGATCGCCGACAGTGGTCTAGAGAAAAAGATCATGAAATCGCCCTGCGACAGCAACAGGGATTGCCGAAAGTTGTTTTCCATGAGGGGGCTCAACACCATTGCCATAATCAGCGGTGCCGCTTCATATTTAAGCTTTTTAAACAAGTAACCAATAAAGCCAAAGACGATCATCACGATCACATCAACCATGCTGTTGCTTAAACTGTATGAGCCAATCACACAAAAAATGAGAATTGCAGGTACAAGATAGTGGTACGGAATTTTTAAAATCTTGACCCATAACCCAACGAAGGGCAGATTCAACACAATCAACATAATGTTGCCGATATACATGCTGGCGACAACGCCCCAAAAAATGTCTGGGTGTTGCGTAATCAACAACGGTCCCACATTCACGCCATACGATAAAAATGCACCAAGCAATAAAGCCATGCCTGGGGTGGAGGGGATCGCTAGCGTCAGCAACGGAATAAAAGCACCTCCAATCGCCGCATTATTTGCAGCTTCTGGGCCTGCGACACCTTCGATTGCACCCTCGCCAAATTGCTCTGGATGTTTGGATATCTTCTTTTCAACGCTGTAAGACACGAAACCAGCAGCCACCGGACCGGCACCGGGCAGAAGCCCGAAGAAAAATCCAATCAAGCCACCACGAGAAATCGGCCCGGCTGAGTCTGCCCAGTCTTTTCGGCTCGGCCATATCTGAGAAATCTTTCCAGAAAATACATCTTTTGAAATCCGCTGTTCAATATTCAACAGCACTTCAGAGATTCCGAACAAACCCATAATGATGGGGATCAACCCGACTCCGTCTGAAAACTCGACCACACCAAACGTAAAGCGCGGCGTACCCATCACAAGATCCATTCCGATCGAGCCAAGAAACAGCCCCACCACTGCCATCATCAGGGCTCTAACCATCGACCCTTGAGCCATGAAAGTCAGTACAACTAAACCACAACACATTAAAGAGAAATATTCAGGAAAACCGAAGATCAGTGCGACTTTTGCCAAATGAGGCGCAGCAATTTGCAGACCAATAATCGCTAGGGTTCCACCAATAAATGAACCAATAGCGCTGATACCCAGCGCCACGCCGGCGCGGCCTTTACGTGCCATTTGATGGCCATCCAGGCACGTAATGACCGACGAGGCCTCACCCGGAATATTCACAAGGATAGAAGTGGTCGAGCCACCATACATGGCACCGTAGTAGATTCCGGACAGCATAATGACCGCAGACACGGGCGGAATACCCAACGTGACTGGAAACAAAATTGACATGGCGGCGACTGGCCCGATGCCAGGCAAAACGCCCACCAACGTACCGATAAAGACGCCAGCCGCACAATAGCCAAGGTTGGCGATTGTCAGTGCGATTGAAAAGCCGTCGAAGATATCCATAGCGTCGCTTAGAAGCCCAACAAGCCAATCGGTAGTGCGGTCTCTAACCACACTTTAAATACCAGATATGTCGCCAATGACGAAAAAACGGCGCCGAATACGATGACGTACCAACGTTGCCGTTCAACCAGCCACAATAGAAACGCGATGAAAAGAGTCGTGCTGAGAATAAAACCTAGGTGCTCCATCGTCAGGGCATAAATAAGCAGCGCTACGATAATCGCAGCCGCCTTAAGCGCACCGGTTCTATTCGCAAATAAAGGTTGGAGCCCATCATCCGCGCCATCAACTACATTTTGGGCAATTTTGCGCGTGACCGTTCGATCCTTGCCTTCAACCAGCGATGACGTATCTTTCTGCTCCATCGCACGCGAGACACCTCGATATGCACGCGTGGTGTTCCACCACTCGACCATTGAGAGCACACAAAGAACTGAACCTGCAATGAATGGAAACATCCCAGGTCCCGGATCATTGAGCGAACCAAGCGACAGTCTGTAAGCGGCAGTACAAATCGCAAGCCCACACACAATCCAAAACCCGCTTAGCCAGTTTTCTTTTCTTAAGGCTGTGCTCATTTCTGTGACTACCTTTTTTATAAAGC
>JBIIWK010000330.1:0-3358 GCA_044338955.1 Burkholderiaceae bacterium | reverse complement strand
GCGAGTTGATGCCGGGTTCGCAACACGTCTCTGATGAGCAGTTGATTGACTATATACGCGCCCAAGCGCAGTCGATGTATCATCCCGTCGGCACATGCAAGATGGGCGTCGACGCGCAAGCGGTTGTTGACCCTCATTTGCGAGTTAGAGGGTTAGGGGGCTTGAGAGTTGTTGATGCTGCGATCATGCCCAACGTGACCTCAGGCAATACGAATGCGCCTGTCATTATGATTGCCGAAAAAGCCTCTCAGTTGATTCTGTCTGGTGTGTAACGTTTTACATAAGAGCTTTAGAATTGAAGGGATTTCAATCTCATTCACCCAATTAGCTTAAATAATGCACACGCTTAAAGATCATGTACTTGCCTTACACCCCCAAGCCAGCAAACTCTTCGATGACTTGCGCGCGGGCAGCATCGATTCTGTCAACCGGGGCGTCACACGTGACACCTACGGCAAGGGCGAGCAATTTGGGCACGAGCTAGTCGAGAAGCACGCGCGAACTCTAGGCCTAGAGATTCGCCACGATCATATGCGTAACACCTATATGGTTTTACCCGGACTCGATCGCAACGCACCTGCTATCGTGATCGGTTCGCATCTTGATTCAGTGTTGGGCGGGGGTAACTTCGACGGTGCGGCTGGAGTGATGGCTGGCTTAATCGCTGTGCAGGCCTTGCAGCGAGCTGGTCTTAAGTTGAACTGCGATGTTGTGGTGATGGGGATCCGAGCCGAAGAAAGTATCTGGTTTCAAGTGTCTTATGTAGGTAGTCGAGGCGCCCTAGGAACCTTGCCAGCAAGCGCCTTACAGCAGCGGCGCATCGATACCGGCCTCACACTCGAACAACACATGCGCGAGGCGGGTGCAGAGCCCGAAGCCGTCGCGAAAGGTGTAGCGTACCTCAGCCCAAAAAACGTCAAAGCCTTTTTAGAATTGCATATCGAACAGGCCCCTAGTCTTGCCTTGACTGGGTATGCGCTGGCGATTGGCACTGGAGTGCCTGGCCACTTTAGGTATCCGAGAGTGAAGATCACTGGTGAGTACGGCCACGTTGGGCTTGGTCGACGTTTTCGACACGATGCGGGTTTAGCCGCTGCAGAGGTATCCGTTGCGCTTGATACGTTATGGCAGCAGTGGGAAAGCGCTGGGCGTTTGATGGCCTGTACCTTCGGTGAGTTTCACACAAATTCTGCGCGTCATGGCACCACAATTGTGCCCGGTGAGTTTCAGTTTAGTTTGGATATCAGGGCCTACGATGATGCCGATGTGGCAGAGTTAGAGCAGGAATTCATAGCCATTGTTCGCCAAGTGGAAAAAAAACGTGGCGTAAGCTTTGATTTTGGCGTGCGTGCCTCGGCTAAGGTCGCGAAAGCAGACCTTGCAATGACTCAACAACTGCGCGACTGTGCGGCCCGCTTGGCGCTTGATGTATGCGATTTACCTAGTCCTGCTTCACATGATTCGGCTGCCTTTCATGCGGCTGGGATACCCTTTGGATTTATCTTTATTCGCAACCCAAATGGCAGTCATCATCCTGATGAAGAGATGTCGATTGATGATTTTCTTCAAGGTACCGCTGTGTTAGCTGAGTGGTTGGCAACCCATGGTGCCGCGCATTGACCTGACCGCAGAGTTGAGGGTGATCATTCGAGGCGCATGCTCGTGAACAAGCTCAGGTCCGGCGCCAGGTGTCGCTGCAAGTGCGAGTGACTAGTTCTTTAGTTTATAGCCAGTCTTAAATATCCACGCAATGACTGCCACGCAGGCGCTTAAAAAAAACAGCATCATGGCCACGCTCAACTGTATGCTCACGTCGCCGACATCATAAAAACTCCAGCGAAAGCCACTAATCAGGTAAACGACGGGATTGAGCAGCGCGACGTTTTGCCAAAAGGGTGGCAGTAACTCAAGCGAGTAAAAACTACCCCCTAAAAAAGTTAAGGGTGTAATGATCAAGAGGGGCACAACTTGCAGCTTTTCAAAGCTATCAGCCCAGATGCCGATAATGAACCCCAGCAGACTAAACGTGATCGAAGTACCAATCAAAAAAAACAGCATCCAAAACGGATGTGCGATACGCAAGGGTACGAACAGTGTAGCGGTAGCCAAAATAATCAAACCAAGAAAAATTGATTTCACACTGGCTGCACCGACGTAGCTTAAAACGATTTCAAAGTGCGAGATTGGGGCTGAGAGCAATTCGTAGATCGTTCCCGTAAATTTTGGAAAATAAATGCCAAACGACGCATTTGAAATACTTTGCGTTAATAGCGACAGCATGATTAACCCAGGCACGATGAACGAGCCATAGCTCACCCCGTCTATATCAGTCATGCGCGAGCCGATGGCTGCGCCAAAAACGACAAAGTAAAGACATGTTGAAATGACAGGCGCGATCACGCTTTGCATCAAGGTACGCCGCGTTCTAGATATTTCAAAATTGAAAATGGCTTTGATAGCGTGGATATTCAATTGCATAAAAAGTCGCTTTTTTGAAAGTCATTGGCTTGCTCAGACGGCGCGGTCGCAGCGACAGTCGTCTCTAATGGCATGAGCGGTCGCGCTTGGGATCGTTGATCGACAGGCGAGAGTGGCGGCATGCCGAAGTGGTGATGATCTTGCATCATCACTCGTCTTTGTGACTCGTGAGGCTCACGAAAATATCCTCAAGCGAGCTTTCGTTCGTGTGCAGGTCTTTGAAATGGATACCTGCTTGATTAAGTCGCGACAGTAACTCTGTGATCCCAAATTCGTCACTGGTGACGTCGTAGGTGTAAATCAGCTCATGCCCCTCGCTTGCGATGAATAAGTCGAAGTGGCTGAGTTCGGCGGGGATTGCGTTCAGGGGACTCGTCAGTTGCAATACCAACTCTTTTTTACCGAGTTTTTTCATCAGCTGACTAGTATCTTCAACCAGAAGGATTTCGCCCTTGGTAATGATGCCAATACGATCAGCCATTTCTTCAGCTTCTTCAATGTAGTGTGTCGTCAAAATGATCGTGACACCCGTTTGCTTCAAGGCCTTCACTAATTGCCACATGTCGCGCCTTAGACTCACGTCTACGCCCGCGGTGGGTTCATCCAGAAATAACACCCGTGGCTCATGCGACAGTGCCTTCGCGATCATGACCCGACGCTTCATGCCCCCCGACAAACGAATAATCTTGCTATCTTTTTTATCCCAAAGCGATAAGTCTTTGAGGATTTTTTCGATCCAAGCTGGGTTGGCGGGTTTGCCGAAGAGGCCGCGGCTAAAACTGACCGTGTTCCAAACAGTTTCAAACATATCTGTCGAAATCTCTTGAGGTACAAGACCTACGCGGGCTCGGGCTTCTCGGTATTGCTTAATATGGTCAAA
>JBIIWK010000329.1:0-3363 GCA_044338955.1 Burkholderiaceae bacterium | reverse complement strand
AGCAGACACTCCAAACGGTTTGGTTGTGCCAGTGATCCGTGATGCTGATAAAAAAGGTATTTTGCAACTCGCTGCTGAGAGCAGTGAACTTGCGAAAAAGGCCCGCGATGGCAAGTTAGCCCCCGCAGAAATGCAGGGCGGTTGCATGTCGATTTCATCGTTAGGTGGTATCGGGGGTACGCACTTTACACCGATCATCAATGCGCCAGAACTCGCGATTTTGGGCGTGTCAAAGTCGTATATGAAACCGGTCTGGGATGGCAAACAGTTTGTGCCACAGTTGACCTTGCCACTGTCGTTGTCGTACGACCACCGTGTCATTGATGGTGCTTCAGGGGCACGCTTTAATGCCTACCTTGGCAGTCTGTTGGCGGATTTCCGCCGTATTGCACTGTAAGGGGCTGAGATGAGCAAACTGATTGATATTCCAATCCCTGATATTGGTGACTTTGATACGGTTGATGTGATTGAAGTGTTGGTGGCGGTTGGCGATACGGTCAAGGCCGAGCAAAGCCTGATTACGGTTGAGTCCGACAAGTCGTCCATGGAGATCCCCTCAAATCAAGGTGGTGTCGTCAAAGCTGTATTAGTGAAGATCGGCGACAAAGTGAAGCAAGGTTCGGTGATCTTACAGCTCGAGGCAAGTGCAGAGGCGGGCGCCGCAGTGGGCGCTACCGCTGCATCGTCTTCGAGTGCAAGCTCGACAGCCAGCGCAAACGCTTCAACGCTCGCTGCGGGTGCCGCCGAAGCGGTAGGCTCTGCTGCGAACTCGTTGGGCTTGACGCAGGCTACAACACCTGTCGCCGCTAAGGTCGCAAACAACACCTCAGCTTCTGCAACGGCCACGCAAGCTGATCGTTCAGCTTCTGCAGCTACAGCAGGCGTTGCCACCCCGAGCGCTGCACCGACCTTCGCAATTGCAAAATATGACGGTAAAGTTGACAGCAAGTGCGACCTGCTGGTGTTGGGCGCAGGCCCCGGCGGTTATTCATCTGCCTTTCGTGCTGCTGACCTTGGCCTGAACGTAGTTTTGGTTGAGCGTTATTCAACGCTCGGTGGTGTGTGCTTAAACGTTGGTTGTATTCCTTCAAAGGCGTTGCTGCACACAGCAGCCGTGCTCGAAGAGGCGCAAGCCTTAGCCGATCACGGTATTTCGTTTGGCAAGCCAAAGATCGATCTGGATAAGTTGCGTGCTTTTAAAGATGGCGTGATCGGTAAGTTGACGGGCGGTTTGGCTGGTATGGCGAAGGCTCGCAAAGTGACCGTGGTCACGGGTGTAGGCGCGTTTGTCAGTGCTAATCACGTTTCCGTACAGACGTCCTCTGGTGTCCAAACGATTGAATTTGCACAGGCGATTATTGCGGCGGGCAGTCAGTCAGTGAAGCTGCCGTTTATGCCTGACGATGAGCGCGTGGTGGATTCAACCGGTGCATTGTTGTTGCGCAATATTCCGAAAAAAATGCTGATTGTGGGCGGTGGCATCATTGGCCTAGAAATGGGTACCGTGTATTCAGCGCTGGGTTCGCGTCTGGACGTGGTCGAAATGCAAGACGGTCTGATGCAAGGTGCAGATCGTGATTTAGTCAAAGTATGGCAAAAGAAAAACGCCCATCGCTTTGATAATTTGATGCTCAATACAAAAACCGTTGGTGCAGTCGCTAAAAAAGACGGTATTTACGTCACCTTTGAAGGTGCTGGGGCACCCAAAGAGGCGCAACGTTACGACTTGGTGTTGCAGGCGGTGGGTCGCACACCGAATGGTAAAAAAATCGGTGCTGACAAAGCCGGTGTGTTGGTGAGCGATCGCGGCTTTATCGAAGTCGATCGTCAAATGCGTACCAATGTCCCTAATATTTTTGCGATTGGTGATTTGATTGGTCAGCCCATGCTGGCGCATAAAGCTGTGCACGAAGGTCATGTGGCAGCTGAAGTGGCCGCGGGTCAAAAGAGTTACTTTGATGCGCGTGTGATCCCATCGGTGGCCTACACCGACCCCGAAGTGGCATGGGTGGGCTTAACAGAAGATCAAGCCAAGCAGCAGGGCGTTGCCATCACCAAGGGGATGTTTCCCTGGGCGGCTTCTGGTCGCGCGATTGCCAACGGCCGTGATGAAGGTTTTACAAAGCTGCTGTTTGACGCTACAACCCATAAGATCTTGGGTGGTGGCATTGTTGGCACCAACGCCGGCGATCTGATCAGTGAAGTCGCGTTAGCGATTGAAATGGGTGCAGATGTGGTTGATATTGGTAAAACTATTCATCCACATCCAACCCTTGGTGAATCAGTGGGCTTAGCAGCCGAGGCCGCTGAAGGTCATTGCACTGATTTGCCGCCGGTCAAAAAGAAGTAGCTTTTTCACTTCGGAAGTTGGCTCGTGTGTGATCGCCAAGTAAAAAACCGGTCTCTTCAGGATTTGAAGAGACCGGTTTTTTTATACAGACTGGCTAGAACTTAGTGAGAGCGATTTCGTGATCCACAGTAAACCACAAGGCTAGATCTTCATCGTCACTGCGTTCTCGTTACAGAGCCACAGTCGAAAACCACGGCACCGCGGCAATCGCAATCAAACCGACCAACAAGGCAATGATGTAAGGCCAGATCGCCCCCATGACATCATCAGGTGATGCATCGCCAATTCGGCAGGCCACGTAAAAGCCCACACCGATCGGCGGCATCATCAAGCCAATATTCATGGCAACCACCACCACCATTGAGTAGTGAATATCATGAATTCCTAATTTCTTTGCAATTGGAAACATGATTGGCGCTAAGATCAAAATTGCTGGCAAACCTTCAAGCAGGCAGCCTAAAATCAAGAACACCAAAATCGTCACCACCAAGTAGGCGGCCACGCCGCCGGGCAAGGTGGTTAAGAATGTTGACAGGCTTTGCACGACACCGCTTTGTGTGATGGCCCACGCCATCGCTGAAGCAGTACCCAGAATCAGTAAGATTGCACCGCTTAGGGCGGCAGTCTCAACCAGCATGGCATAGACTTTGCGCCAACCCAGGCCGCCGTACAGCACCTGACCAATAATCATGGCGTAGAGCACGGCAATGGTCGAGACCTCAGTGGCTGTTGCTACGCCACCGCCTACTGCGCTGCGAATCAAAAAAGGTAAGACCAAGGCCGGGCCAGCGATCAACAAGGCCTTCCAGATCATCTTGAAGGTTGAACGTTTGACGTTATCCATTTGTTCGTGGCGGGCTTTCCAGCGCGCTAAGGCCACCAAGGCTAATAACAACACCCCCGCAATCACGACCCCGCTTTGAAACAAGCCTGCGATCGAGACCCCCGCAACGGAGCCGAGCACAATCAGCACGATGCTTGGCGGTACCGTATCGGCCATCGCAGCGCCAGTG